>JAUNMG010000028.1 GCA_030531905.1 bacterium
CGACTTAAGTCTTTTTTTATATAGAATTTGTTTCACATCAATTGTATAACAACACCTCTATTCTATATTTATAAAATCAAATATTTACAATGGGTTCTATTTTTGTTAAAATTAAATAGTAGGTGAGTTTATGAATGATAAAAAGAATAAAAAAATCAAGATAATTGTTTTGATAGGAATTACTTGTATAATATGGGGATTTGTTATAATGTTTATCAGCAGTGTAAAAAAAGACCAAGCTGAAATGAATTCAAGAATGGATAAAATTGTTAAATCTTACGATGATTTTAGTAAAAAAATAGAAGAATTTAATAATATGAGAGATTCACTTCATACAGAATTCTTAGATAAAGTTTATTATGAAAAATTAGAAAGTCAAGATACTGATTTCAAAAATAAGTTAAAAACATATGAAGAGTTGGTTTCTAACATTAGTTTGAGTACCAAGAACAATTTAAGAAAATATTGTAAGGACAATATTTATTATTCTTCTCCAGATGTTAATAGTAAGTGTGCAGCATTTAAACAAGGATATGAAGAAATGGTTAATTCATTTGTTGATGATATAAATAGTTATAATACAAATATAGAACAATATAATAATTGGCTAGATAACGAAAAAAATACTACATCTTTAAAATTAGAAAAGTATCAAACAAAAAAACAGTATATCGACTATAATAAAGACGGTACCTATTCTGGAAAGAGTGATGAAGCTAGTATTGATGCTAATAGTAAGGAAAGTGATAAGTAATGGCAAAAGAAGAAACTATAGAATTATTAGTACCTGAGAATGAAGAAAATAATAATTTAGGTAAAAAGGCTAAGAAGAAAAAAAATCAAAAAAAGAAAAAATCCAAAAAGAAAAAAAGAGTGATAGGATTAAGTAGTGTGCTTGGATTTTTTGCAATTATATTATTTTTACTATATGGTCCATGGGCAGGATTTAGAAACTTGTGGATTACAACAGCTATGACTACTATGAATCATCAGTATTTAGCAACAATGCTATACAGTGATGAAACAATACAAGAAGTTTTAAGAAAAAATGCTATTATAGAACCAGCTGGAAAAACAAACACGTCTCTAATTAAATTTACTAAGTATAAAAAATCAACTGTATATAAAAACAAATATGAAGAACAAATTTTAGATCGTAATGAAAAAGACTTATATAAAGTTATTGATATACAAGGAAAAAGTTATAAAGGTTTCTTGGTGGCTATATATGATCCATCTAGAATTTCAATCGCAACATCTAAGTATTTAGGAAAAAGAGGAGAAGCAATAACTACTGTTGCAAAAGACAACAATGCAATTATTGCTATGAATGCAGGTGGATTCTATGATCCGGATTGGAATAGTAATGGAGCACTTCCTCATGGAACCGTTATTTCAAATGGAAAAGTAGTAAGCGATTATGATGATGCTAGTATGGGTGGTGGATTTATTGGATTCACTAAAGAAAATAAATTAGTATTAGGTAAATTCTCTAAATCGGAAGCCCTAAAAATGGGAATGAGAGACGCTGTTGAATTTGGTCCATTCTTAATTATAAATGGAAAAAGTGCATTTGTAAAAGGAAATGGTGGATGGGGAATAGCTCCTCGTACTGCTATTGGTCAAAGAAAAGATGGTATCGCTCTATTCCTAGTAATTAATGGGCGTCTAGCAACAAGTATTGGTGCTGATATGGGAGACTTAACAGAGATAATGGAAAATTATGGAGCTGTTAATGCTGCTAATCTAGATGGTGGAAGTTCAACAGAATTAGTAATTAATAATAAGATAATTAATACTCCAGTTGCAGGTGGTAAAAACGGATTACGTGATATGGCAACATTTTGGATTGTAAAATAAATATTTAACTACTATTTTATATAGTGGTTTTTTTTCTACAATTTTTTAATATTTGAAGGTTTATTATATAATTGGTGATAAATATGAAAATAAAGATGTTTGATGAAGAAAGTGAAAAAGATTTAGAAGAAAGTGTTAATAATTTTTTAGAAGAAACAGATAAAGAAGTAATAGATATAAAATATCAAGTTAGTTGTTCTATATTTGGGGAAGAACAAATATTTTGTTTTTCAGCAATGATTATTTTAATAGATAAGTAAAATTGTGTCTAAAACTTTTAAAATAATTGATAAAATAAATTTTTTTCTATATAATTGAATTATCAGAATGGAGGATATAAATATGACTAATGATGCATTAAATGCTATGTTTGAAGAAGAAGAAGATAATAAGAAATTTGAAGAATGGGGTAGAAACGAAGTTGCTTTCTTTGATGATTTAAATCAAGAAGAAAAAGAACAACTAAAAAATGATTATAAAGATGTTGATACTTGGAAAAAAACTTACACAACTACTATGACGAGGGCAATAGATAGTGGTAGTGGAATTGATTATTCAACAGATATTGAAAAAGTTGGAGAAAGAATGACAAATGCTTCAGATAAATTAAAAGCAACTTTATCTAATTTATCTGAAAAACATGGTAATGTTAGAAATAGGTAATTTGAAAAGTGGAGTAACCACTTTTTTCTATGTTTTAATTTTTTGAAATTTAGTATATAATGTATATAGATAAATAATGGAGGGATTAGATGAAAAAGATAATGGATGGTAATGAAGCTTGTGCTTTATCTGCTTATAATTTTACTGAAGTAGCTGGAATATATCCAATAACACCAGCATCGCCTATGGCAGAGCTAACTGATAAATGGGCAAATAATGGTAAACTCAATTTTTTTGATACACCAGTTAAAGTAGTAGAAATGGAAAGTGAAGCAGGAGCTGCTGGTATGGTTCATGGTTCATTACAATTAGGTTGTCTTACAACTACTTATACGGCAAGTCAAGGACTTTTACTTATGTTACCTAACATGTATAAAATAGCTGGTGAAATGTTACCTTGTGTTATCAATGTAGCCGCAAGAAGTCTTGCTACTCATGCTTTATCAATATTTGGTGATCATCAAGATGTTTATGCAGCTCGTTCTACAGGTTTTGCGATACTTTCATCTTCATCAGTACAACAAGTACATGATTTAACAAATGTTGCGTATCTTTCAGCAATAAAAGGAAGCTTACCATTTATTAACTTTTTCGATGGTTTTAGAACAAGTCATGAATTACAAAAAATAGATGTTATAGATTTTTCTAAAGTTAAAGATTTAATTGATGAAAAGAAATTAAAAGAATTTAGAGACAGAGCCCTTAATCCATATAAACCAGTAACACGTGGTACTAGTCAAAATGAAGATATTTATTTCCAAGCTACAGAAGTTAGAAATGAATATTATGACAAATTACCTGATATTGTTAATGATTACATGGAAAAAATAGGAGAAATAACAGGAAGAAGTTATGCTCCATTTAATTATTATGGAAGTCCTAATGCTACTAAAGTTATAGTAGCTATGGGTTCAGTTTGTGAAACTATTAAAGAAACTATTGAGTATTTAACAGAGGTAAAACACCAAAATGTAGGATTAATAGAAGTATTATTATATCGTCCATTTAGTACTAAATACTTTTTGAAAGCTCTACCTAAAACAGTTAAAAAAATAGCTGTGTTAGATCGTACTAAAGAAGCTGGTAGCAATGGAGAGCCATTATATTTAGATGTTGTGAAAGTCTTAAAAGAAAAAGATGCCAAAGTAACAATAGTTGGTGGTAGATATGGATTATCTTCTAAAAATACAACACCAGCAATGATAAAGGGTATCTATGACTTTTTAGATAGTAGAAGTTGTCATACCAACTTCACTGTAGGAATTGAAGATGATATTACAAATCTTTCAATCGATTATGATAAAGACTTTAAACTACCAACAACATCAACATCTTTCTTAGTATATGGATATGGTTCTGATGGAATGGTATCTGCTTGTAAAGATTTAATGAAAATAACAGGTGAAAATACAAGAGCCTATGTACAAGGATATTTTCAATATGATTCTAAAAAATCAGGTGGTGTAACCGTAAGTCACTTAAGATTTGATAAAAATCCAATTAGATCAGCTTACTATGTTGAAAATCCATCATTAGTTGTATGTACTAAAGATAGATATTTATCTAGATTAAAGATGTTAGATAAAATTAAATCTCATGGAATATTTTTATTAAATACTAGTATGGATGCTAATGAAGTATTAAAAAATATCTCCGTTAGAGATAAAAAGATAATGCAAAAGAAAAATGTAAAATTCTATATAGTAGATGCTTCTAAGATTGCACAAGAATCTGGCTTAAATGGTAAGATAAGTGCCATTATGGAAACTTTAATATTTAAACTTGGTAAAGTAATTGACTTTTCTTTCGCAACAGAAGAAATTAAGAAAAATATCGAAAAAAGATTTAGTAATAAGGGTGGAGATGTAGTTTCTAAAAATATTAAGGCTATTAATGATTCAATTAACTCTGTTATTCAGGTAAAAATACCTGATGTAGATTTTGATGATGAGATAGAAAAGAAAAGAACTACTTTTGAAATTATTAACTCTATGGAAGGAGATAATTTAAAGGTATCTGATTTTGTAAAATCTCCTGATGGAACTTTTCCATCTTCAACTACAAGATTAGAAAAAAGAGATATCAGTAACATCTTACCTTGTTATAATAGTGAGAATTGTATTTCATGCAATTTATGTTCCTTGGTTTGTCCACATGGAGTTATAAGACCATTCTTACTTGATGAAAAAGAAGTAATGGATGCTCCTGAAATAGTTCAAAAGACTTTGATAGATGCCAAGATAAAAGATAAAAATTATAAATTTACAATAGGTATTAGTGCAAGAGATTGTACAGGATGTTCTTTATGTAGTAATATTTGTCCTGGTAAAAAGCAAAATAAAGCCTTAGAAATGAAAGATAAAAAATATCTTGATTTAAAAGCTTATGAAGAAGCAGCTAATTATTTATTTAATGAAGTTAAAGAAAAAGATATTTCTCCTTTAGGAACTGTTAAAAATAGTCAGTTTAAAACCCCTAAGTTTGAATTTAGTGGAGCTTGTGCTGGCTGTGGTGAAACACCGTATTTAAAACTTTTAACTCAATTATTTGGTGATAGATTAGTAATTGCTAATGCAACAGGATGTTCTTCTATTTATGGTGCAAGTGCTCCTAATACGCCTTATTCTGTACCATGGGCAAATTCATTATTTGAAGATAATGCCGAATTTGGTTATGGTATGAAAATAGCTGATATTACAATGAAAAATAGAATTGTTACCTTAATAAAGAATAACATGAATAATATTAAAAAGAGTGAACAAAAAATATATAAAGATTATTGTAATGATATTAATCTAGAAACAGCAGATGCTCTTTTAGAGTTAATTGATGAAACTAAAGTAGAAGGCCTACTTGAATTAAAAGATTTTATAAGACCTAGATCATTCTGGTTAGTTGGTGGAGATGGCTGGGCTTATGATATTGGATATAATGGTATTGATCATGTTTTAGCAAATAAAGAAAATGTTAATATTTTAGTTCTTGATACAGAAGTATATTCAAATACAGGAGGACAAGCTTCAAAATCAACAAGAGTAGGAGCAGTTGCTAAATTTGCATCAAGTGGTAAAAAACAAGCAAAGAAAGATTTATTAAGAATGGCTTTAACTTATCCACATGTTTATGTAGCAGCAATCTCTTTAGGCGCAAATCCTAATCAAGCTGTTAAGGTTTTAGAAGAAGCCGAAAAGTATGATGGACCATCAATTATAGTTTGTTATGCACCATGTATTGCTCAAGGTATTCTTAAAGGAATGGCTAACAGTATCAATGAAGAAAAAGAAGCAACATCATCAGGTTATTTTCCAATTTTCCACTTTAATCCAGAAACAAATAAATTTAAAATGGATTCTAAAGCAGATTTTTCTAAATATGCCGACTTTATTGGGGGAGAAGATAGATATCGCTCTTTAAAAAATCTTAATAAAGATTATAAGAAAATATTAGAAGAAAATAAACAAAGTGCTATTGATAGATATGAGTATTACAAGTCGTTAGAAGAGTCAAAAGAAGAAGATTAAATATTATAAAAGGACCAATTTTCTAAAATAATACTAACTACAAGTACAAATTAAAAATAATTTATATACAAATAACATAGTATAATGTATAATGATTTCAGGAGGAAGAAAATATGAAGAGTAAGTTTTTAGCAGGAATAGCATGTTTACTAGTTTTAGTTTGTACTGTGGGATGTACAAATAAGAAAGAAAATACTGTAACAAAAGATGATACTACAAAAACAGAAGAAAAGGAAAAAACAGTAAAGTCAAAATGTTCTTATTATAAGTGTTTATCAAAGATGTCCTTAGATAATACAATGGAAGAATTAAATAACATAGTTGGATTTGAAGCTACTAATCCTGAAGATACAACAAGTACTACATCAGAGAAATACGAATATGATTTCGGTGATGATAAAGTAATAACAGTTACTTTATATAATGATAAGATATCATCAATTAAGCTTGAGTATGATAGAAAAGAATTAAAGAATAATAAGGTTACACTTGATAATCTATCAGATATTAAAGCTAGAATAAATGATGGAATCAGTTATGATGAGTTCAAAAAAGCTGTTGGCGGTGTTGATGGAACTTTAATTGAACTTAGTAGTTGGAATAAATATGTTTGGGTAGCAGGAGATGGTAGTAGTTATATTACAGGTTCTTTTGGAAAAGATGGAAACTTAAAGTTCTTTAGTGGACTAGGCTTCAAGTAGAAGTAAAAAATAGTGATAATTGGATAATCACTATTTTTTTGTCATTTTAATCTTATAGCAAGAATTTATTTAAACTATCATTAAATTGGTGTTTACGCTAAATTGGTAAAAAAAAAAATACTTGACTATGAGGGACTCTAAATGTTTATTATTATAATAAGTATAATTAAAAAATTAATTAAAAAGAGAAGGAATGAAAATATGGAAAAATCAAAGGTTTATTTTACAAAAAATATTAGTGAAGAAGGTCTTATTAAAATATATGATGCTTTAAATCAACACTTAAAAGGAAAAGTAGCAGTAAAAATATCAACAGGAGAAATGGGTGGACATAATTACTTAGCTCCTGATTTAATCAAAGGATTGATTCAAAAATTAAATGGTACTATTGTAGAATGTAATACAGCTTATTCAGGCAAAAGAATGAATTCTAGTGATCATTGGGAAACAATTAAAGCTCATGGTTTTACAGAAATTGCTCCATGTGACATTATGGATGAAGAAGGAGAAATTGAAATTCCAGTTAATGGAGGAGAGCATTTACAAAACAAGAATATCGTAGGAAGTCATATTAAAAATTATGATTCTATGTTGATGTTATCACATTTTAAAGGACACGCTATGGGTGGATTTGGTGGAGCTTTAAAAAATATGAGTATTGGAGTTGCTTCTAGTAGAGGAAAAGCTTGGATTCATTCTGTAGGAAAAACTAAAGATACAAAAGAAATGTGGAATTTATTAAATGATCAAGATGGCTTCTTAGAAAGTATGGCTGAAGCTGATAAAGCAGTTGTTGAATATTTTAAGCCTCAAAATATGGCTTATATTAACATTGCTAATAAAATTTCAATAGATTGTGATTGTGATTCTAATCCTGCTGATCCAGAAATGGAAGATATAGGAATATTTGCAAGTATCGATCCAGTAGCAATTGATCAATGTTGTTATGATACTATTATTAATTCAAATGACCCAGGCAAGGAAGCATTAGTCAATAGAATGAAGGAAAAACATGCTATTCATATTATTGAAAGAGCTTATGAACTTGGAATTGGAAATCGTGAATATGAAATTATTAACATAGATAATGAATCTTAATTGTTAAATTATTTATATGTTTGTACTATATCAAATTAATTGAGACTTTTATCTATAAAAAATAGTAGTAAAAGATTAAATCTAATACTACTATTTTTTTGTTTATATTTACTCTTCAATACTAAAATAAATAGTTGCAAAATATTCTTCATTTATTTCTAAGGCATTATCAGTAAGGTCTAGTAATGGACCTTTTTCTGTTGACCAATTTAGTTCTTTAAAACTTACAAGACCTTCATTGTTACTTCCTGTATAAACAAGAGTAGGGGTGGTAGTTAAGGTTATAATTTCGTCATCAAATTTTTTAAATACTAAAGCATCTTCTAATATAAATCCATTAGTTGAGGTTAATGGATTATCTATATAGGCATATAATTTCCAGTCAGAACTAGTTAATCTACTATCAACTATTTTAGTTTTTAATTCACTTGATTTTGGAAAGATTTTACTATCATTTATAGGGGTAAAAGCAAAGTTAATTGTAGGATTTGCATCAAGAAGTGTTAATTCACCTGTAAATGGAGTAGTGATAGTTCTTGTACCATAAATAAAACTTCCTGCTGTATTAGCGGTTATTTCTATTTTTGTGTTATCCGCTATGGAAGATGGAATACTATATTCAAAGAAACCATTATCATCAGCACTTACTATTTGACTATTACTATCATATTTGATTAAGACGTCTGCAAAACTATTAGTATGACCACTGATTGTATTTTTAACGGAATTAATTGGATGGATATTCATAAGAGTTTTACCAATAGAAAGTTGTTTTCTACCTTGAAATTTAAAATTACCAACATCAGGCATATTTTTTAATTCTGCAGGTGTTAAGTTATAATTTGTAATAGCGGTCATTGATGAAGTTATGGTTCCTTCTATTTTAAGTAAATTATTTTCTTTGTACCAAGAATAATCTGGCAAGTTATTAATATCACCTGCAGCTGAAAGTTCTTTTGAATCTTGCCACATATTAATCCTTGAACAACTTATACTAAAAGTTAGGGGATTATCTGTATATATAACATTTGAATTTTTGGTATACATTGTAAGATTTTTAGGATTATATAAATTAAGTTTACAATCAGTACCTTTGAAATGAATATTATAATTATCACTAGGAGTATTACTATAGGAATTTATTACTTGTAGCTCAGAGTCTTCCTTCATCGTTAAAGT
This sequence comes from bacterium, assembly GCA_030531905.1. Lineage (GTDB taxonomy): Bacteria > Bacillota_I > Bacilli_A > RF39 > UBA660 > UMGS995. The sequence continues at coordinate 9,023 of JAUNMG010000028.1, forward strand.
TCCAAAAATGGCCCACATAGGAATTCTTTGATGACTTTTTTCAAGAAAGATAAATGATGCTCTCTCATCAATTAAAACATTATTAGCTCCAAAATCTGCTAATGGTGCAAATCCATTTCCTGTAGTTAAATGCAATTTAGTATCATGGAGAATTGTAAAGTTTAATTTATTTGTACCAGTCATAAGCTCTTTATTGTCAGTTGATAAGATAATATCACTTTTACATAGAAATATAATAGAAGGATTTGTCGAGTCACTTCTAAATGTAAATAAAGAAAAATCAGTTGAAGTACTTGAGATATTAGTTTTTCCACCTATTATAATACGCTCAGCTTCACATACTTCTTGAGCTGGAATTTCATCAGTATCTTCAATAGTGATTGTCGAATTATTTATTTTAACAGTACCATAAGGATTAAATGATAATTTTGTTCCATTAAATGTAACATTATCATAAATAGTTACTATTTCATCATAACTATCTGCCTCAGGTACACAAACAATGCCATATATGTTTGAATTTATTATTTTAATATTTCTTATTTGAACTTCTTTTGTAAGAGCAGTAGTAACAATAGTATCAATATCTTCTTTACTATTCATACCCGTTAGAGTATGCATAACATTTTGGTATGTTCCATTAATAACTACTTTACTTTTATTTGAATAATGATGTTTAAATGAGAATACGTGAAACTAAATCTGTTATAGATTATATAATATTGTGAAAATGATTCAGAATCAATCGATAAAACTAATTGTAAAGTAAGAATTTGACGTGTTTTAATAAACACATAGAAATAAATGTTCACAATATTTACTATTTTTATTTATTATTTTGACGTATTTGTTACAGAAATATGAAAAAAAAATTTAAATATGTTACAATAGATTTATATTATTGAATTAAGATGTTTTTTATTGTTAAAATGGAGGTCATAAAGATGTTTAGAGATAATATAATAACTGAAATACAGGAAAAAGATCTAGAACAATTACAAAAAATTATGAAACAGGTTTTTGGTAGTGATACAAGTGATTTAAAAGCACAAAGATTTTATAAAATATCAAAAGAAAATCGTGATATTTATGTTTTAGGATATTACATACAAAATTGTTTAGTTGGAACTGTAACTTTAAATATTTTAACAACACCATCTGGAAAAGAAGCAACTATTTGGAATTTAGCTGTTCTTGAAGAATATAGAAGATTAGGTATAGCAAATAAATTAATGATTAAAGCAGAAGAAATTGCAAAAAATTATGAAGATGTTTGTCGTGTTTGGTTATTTAGTGGAGTTAAAAGAACAGCGGCTCATAAATTATATAAGAAACTAGGATATGACTCAAATATTGATAAGGCTTTTGTAAAACAAATAGGTTAAAGGTATTATAAAAGAAAAATATAGAAGTAATTGGAGAGAAATATATGTGGTTATATTGGTGTTTATTATCAACTATCATTGGTGGTTTTACGTCTGTAGCATTAAAAAAATGTTCAAATAATGAACCAAAGAGAATTGCTTTAATAGGGTTATTATCATATCATTTAATTATGATTATAGTTAGTATTATAACTAATCCAGGATTTATAACAAAATTAAATATTTATGATATGGTATACATGTTACCAGGAATTTTAATGCAATCAATAGGATTTTATTGTATGATTTCTGCTACTAAGTATGGGAAAGTAGCAATTACATCATCAATTTCAAAAACAAATGTAGTTGTTACATTTTTATTAGGTATTATAATATTAAAGGAAAATTGTACACTATTGCAATTATTTGTTTCATCTATATTAGTAATTTTATCTATTATGGTTGCTAAAAATAAGACGGATATTAAAAATCAAATAGATAAAAAATTAGAACGAAGAGCAATAATGTATTCTTATATCTTTGTGTTATTTAATGGTATATCAAGTTTTTTAAATAAAATATATGTTACTGAATATCAAAATCCTATGTATGTAGTTTTTAATTATGCTGTAATAATTATAATAGGTTTATTTATATATTGTTTGCTTACAAATAATTGGAATTATCTAGATATTAGAAAAATCAATGCTAAGAGATTTTTTATATTACAAACATTATTAGATGCATCTTCTTCAATATTTAACAGATTTGCATTACTAGATGGAAATGTTTCTATAATATCTGTAATTACTACAGGTTCTATTATAGTAACGGTTTTATCTTCTAGATTTATCTTAAAAGAAAAAATAACTTATAAAAAATATATAATGATATTAGGTATATTTATATGTATTTTGATTTTATCTTTAATAAGATAAAATCATAAAGGTCAGTTTTTTTAATACCTCCATTAATAAATAGAAGAGGCTAGACCTAGTTTTTTAAAGTTTGCAGATAAACTTCAATCTTTATTTAAACTTTCTTCTATTTCACTTTATTGCTTAATGATTTGAATTAAGCATCTTACTTTAGAATGAATTCTTTATAACAAAAAAACAATCTTACGATTGATTCCATGTCCGACTAGTTCGAACAGATTTGTCAATGGGTGTGTAAACGTTAGATTATGAACTAAGTTCTCTTTCTAAAAAAATTATATAGTAATTTTTATATATTTTAAGGAAATATGGAAAAAATGTCTAAATATAGTATGATTTAGTAGAAAGAAATTTACGATGATTAGGGTGAAATAATAAATGAAAAAAAAGTATTTAGATTTAGCACTTCCATCTGGATTTGAATGTATTGTTGGTGTACTAATTACTATGACGGATACATTTATGATATCGCAGTTTGGTTCTGAGATAATAGCATCCGTAGGAGCAATGGGAACTGTTATAGATTTTATGTATTTAGTATTACAATCAATAAATGTTTCTAATAACGTTATAGTAGATAGATTGTTAGGAAAAAATGATAAAGAACAAGCAAAACTTACTGTAGGAACTGCATTAATAATTGCTATAGTTTGTAGTTTAATTTGTATAATTTTAATATTAAGTATAAGTAAATTTATTCCAAAGATGTTTTTAGTTAATAGAATTGGCTTAGTATATTTATATATAAGATTAATAGGGGTTATTCCTAATACAATTCTAACAATATTAAGTGGTTATCAACGAACATTAGGTAATAGTAAAAGAATGCTTAATATTAGAATAATTTGTTTTTTTATTAATGCCATTCTAGATTTTGCTTTTATTAAATTTGGATTTGGGATTACAGGCGTAGCGTTATCAACTGTACTAATAGAAGTAATAAATATGATTATATTAGTTTATTATTCTAAAAATTTAGTAAAAATAAAGTTTGTTAAAAGTATAGCAAGGGAAGAATTTCATCTAATACGATATAATGTTTATGAAAGAATTTTCAAAAGAGGAAGTAATTTTATCTTAAATATTATTATGTCGAGGATTGGTTCTCTTCAGTATGCTGCACATATAATTGTAATGCAATTTTTGGATTTAATAAATAATTTCTTGCATGGAATAGGTATAGGCACACAAACTATGATTGCAACATCAATTGGAGGTAATGATAAAGAAAAAATAAACAATACGACTAAAGTTATAAATAGTTTAAACAAAAAAATAATATATATAACTACCACAATTATTGGAATTGCTATGTTGATTTCTTTACCATATTTTTTAATTGAAAAAGAAAGTTTGATGATAGGTTATAAGTTATTATTATTTGTTATTATAGATTGTATTTTAAGTGGGTTCTATCATTATTATTCTAGTATATTACGAGCAATGAAAGAATTTAAATATATTTCAAAATTAAGTTTATTTATAAGTGGAGGATTAAGATTAGTTTTGGCATATTTATTGAGTAAAATATGTGGTATATATGGAGTATGGATATGTTTCGTTATCTCAGATTTAATAATGAACATGTTGTTAAACAGAAAAATAACAAAAGTACAATTCTAATAATCAAGTGTATGAGAATTCCTATATTAGATATATTTATGAGTATAAATTTAGTGTTGGTTATCTATGAATTTTATTCTAAATTTAAGGAGACTATAATAGTTTTTCCTCTTTTTATCATTATTTATATAAAAAAACTTACGAACTTAAGTCCGTAAGTTGATTTCAAATGGAGTCTTGATTATACACATATACAAAATTAAGACTATAAGATTTGGTTAAATCTGTCTGATAAATTTATATATAATATTAACAGATATTTTAGTGAAAATATCGCTAACTTCGTAGTTTTATGGTATAATATTTGACAGGTATTATTATTATGATGGATATTGAAACAGATGAACCTTTAGAAATTACAAAAGTTTTTAAAATACTACAAGATTTAGAACAGTTGCTTTCGCAATACGATATTAAAAGCTGAGAACAGTAATGGAGTTTATAGTAGCGCTTATCCAATTATATAGTCATGAAATATTTAAGTAACGCTTGCTATCAATATTCAAGGAGCAAGTAATTACGTAAAGTGATTTTGGCAATAGATTTACTGATATTTTCTTATAATGTAAGGATGTGAAAAAATGAACAAATATTATGATAGTTTAAATGATGAGATCAAAGAATATTTTGGTATTCTATCACCTGAATTTCCAGAATGGTTATTAGAATATATTGATACTCCTGAAATGGAAAGAATAGGAAAAATAAGTATGAGTTGTGGTACTGATTATTCTAAATGTTTTAACGTTAGATATTGGTATTCTAATTTAGATCACAGTGTTGGTGTTGCATTAATAATATGGCATTTTACACACGACAAGAAACAAACATTAGCAGGATTATTCCACGACATTGCTACACCGGTATTTAAACATTGTATAGATTTTATGAATGGTGATTCTGAAACTCAGGAATCTACGGAAGAAAAAACTTCTGACATTATTAGAAATTCTTCAAAAATAATGAGTTTACTAAAAAGAGATGGTATAAAATTAGAAGAAGTTGATGATTATAAAATTTATCCTATTGCTGATAATGATACTCCAAAATTGTCTGCTGATAGATTTGAATATACATTTGCAAGTGGATTAACTTTTTTCAGAGTTTGGGAATTAGATAAAATTAGAAAAATGTATAACAATATTGTGATAACTACAAATGAAGATGGTGTACAAGAACTTACTTTTAAAGATAAAGAAGTTTGTGAGGAATATATAGATACAATTTCAAAATTATGGCCTGAATGGGTAAGTGACAAAGATAGAACAGTAATGCAATTTTTAGCGGATATGTGTAAATCAATGAACAATGCTGGTTATTTAACAGTAGAAGATTTATATACACTTTCAGAGCAAGAAGTAATTGATAGAATCTTAAATTGTGAAGATAAATATTTATCAGATAGTTTTAAGTTATTCCAAGAAGCTGACAAAGTTTATGAAAGTAAAACACCTGTTGATGAAAAATATTGTGTTAATGTAAAACCAAAAATAAGATATGTTGTACCATTAGTTCAAACTGATGATAATTCTGTTAGGATAAATCAAATATCAGACACTGCAGCCAATCAAATTACAGAATATTTAAACTATCCAAAAGATGGATATTATACATATTTTGATTTTCAATTTATACCTTACGAAAATGTAATTGATAAGAAACTTATTAAGAAGGACAATGCTTAAGTGGTATTGTCTTTATCTTTTTTAGTGTGTCATCCTGAATCTTTAAGTGTACAATTTTAATTAAGTATAAATACCATGTTTTCTTTGTAAAATACAAAAAAATTGAATGATTCATATATGTAAATTCGGATTTTTTGAACAGATTTTTCAATGGGACAGGTAAATAGTATGATACAAACTAGTTCTTCTTTTTAAAAATATATTAATTCTTATTGAATTTTAATAGTGAATATTAGTCAATGATGTGAAACATAATTTTTTATAAATAACTTGGTCGTAAGATTGAGTTTTTTTTATTTATTTAATAATTTTTGTCTCATTTCTAT
>JAUNMG010000029.1 GCA_030531905.1 bacterium
TCTAAATCTAGAAATGAGATAGAAAAATATAAATACTTAATAATGTTAGACTTAATTAGTGAATTAACTAAATTATCAAGAAATGAAATAAACAAATTAAAGTAAAAAATTTACATCTAAATTTCAAGCAATTTTTCGCTTGAATTTTAGCACCTTTATAATAGTTTTAGATGTAAACAACTTGACAAATTTATGAATAAATACTGGTAAGGTAACAATATTAAAATATATGTATAAAAGAATTCTGTAATTAAAAACAGTTTAATAAATCAAAACCACTTATAGTAGTTTTTTTTTTTTAATTATGGTAAAATTAGATAGGGGTAATTAAAGGAGAATATATGAAAAACAAAAAGAATAAAAACAAAGAAAATCTAAAAAGAAAACTATTAAAAGTTGTTTTATGTCTTTTTTATTTAATAGTTATAAGTATATTAGTATACTCAGCTTTTTCTATATTTAAGGAAGAAGATAAGATAATTTCGTGGAGTGATGTTCAAAAAACAGATCAATATTCAAAATTAAAGATAAGTCAAATGAGTGAAGCTTTCGCGAAACTAGATGATAAACAAATTCATTTCGTCATGGAAAAAGAATCAACTGGCGCATGGCATACATACTTAATTGCTATAAAAGAAGAAGATTATAACAAATATAAGAATATAATAGATTTTACCTATGAAAGGGAAAATAGCAAGCCAGATTCAATAGAGGTTTATGGATACCCAAGAAAAATACCAAAAGATATAAAGAAACTTGCTATTAAAAATATTACAAAATTTGTCCCAATTGAAAATCAGGTTGTTATTAACGAGAAAAATTTTGATAAATATTTAACTAATACATATTTAGATACTACTATAGAGAAGACACATGAATTTAATTACTATGTTTTAGCTTTACTTATGATGTCTTTTATAATATTTATTATTGTTATATATACAGTTTTTGAAAAAGAAAAAGATAAAAGTAAGAGAAAAACTACAATTAAAAAGAATAAATCAAATGACAACAATTTAAAGAGTAAAAAAACTGTTAATCACGAAAAGAAAGACAATAATAAAAATAAAGAAAAAACAAAGGTTAAAAAAAGTAAGACAGATAATACTAAATCTATAGAAAGTAATATCAAAGAGTCTAATAAAAATACTACATCTGAAAATAATAAAAATAAAGATGAAGATATAGAAATTATTTAGAAAGAGGGTATTTCTATGAAATTTACGGAACTAACAGAAGAAGAATATGAAAAATTTTGGGAAACTCATCCTTTAAAAACTTTTTTATCAGCAAAAGAAATAGGACATTTAAGAAAAAATAACGGTTGGGATTTAAAATATGTAGGTGTCAAAAAAGATGATTCTTTAATGGCTGCTACTATGTTAGTATCTATCAAAAGAAAATTTGGTAAAAAAGAATTTTATTCTCCAAGAGGTTATTTACTTGATTTTAATGATACAAAGTTAGTTAATTATTTTACTGAGGAATTAAAAAAATACATTAGGAAAAATAATGGTTATGTTTTAAGAATAGATCCTTATGTGATTTATAAACAAAGGGATATAGATGGCAATATAGTAGAAAATGGTATTGATAATTCTTTTATAGTTAATAATCTTTATGAATTAGGATTTAAGAAGGTTCCTACAAAAAACATGGAACAAGTAGGATGGATGTTTTCTTTGAATCTTGATGGTAAGAGTGAAAAAGAAATATTAAATGAGATGAAACCAAATACTAGAAATACTATTAGAAAAGCTTCTAAGATTGGGATAACTATAAGAGAATTGGATTATAATGAATTAGATAAATTTCAAGATATAATGATTCAAACTGGTGAAAGAAAGAATTTTTCTGTTAGAAAACTTTCTTATTATCAAAATATGTATAAATTATTACATGATAAAAATCAAATTAAATATGTAATTACAGAACTTGATTTAAATAACTATTTAAACAAATTGAAAGAAGATAGAAAAAACAGAGTAGATGAGTTAGCAAAATTAAATGATGCTAAGTACAATGATGGTAAGAAAAAATCTTTAAATAATGAAATTTTATCATTTGATAAACGAATTAAAGAAACAAATGATATAAAAAAATCTACTGGTAAAGATAAAATTATTTTATCAGGTTCTATGTTTATTATGATTCAACCTGAAGTAATTTACTTATCCAGTGGTAATTATGAGGAGTATTTACATTTTAATTCTCAATATTTAATTCAATGGGATATGATTAAATATGGAATTGAAAATAAATTTAAGAAACATAACTTTTATGGAATACCAGCTGATATTAATACTCATCCAAAAGATTATGGTATTTATGAGTTTAAGAGAGGCTTTAATGGTTATGTAGAAGAATTAATTGGTGAATTTGAATTGCCTATTAGTAAAGAATATTATATATTAAAATTAATTCATAAAATTAGGAAGTGAAGTTATGCATTATGAATATATCCCAAAGGGTGTATGTAGTAAAAAAATAGAGTTTGATATTATTGATGGAAAAATAAAAAATCTAGCTTATACAGGTGGATGTAATGGAAATTTAAAAGCTATTTCAAGATTGGTAGAAAATATGAGAATTGAAGATATTATAGCTAAATGTAAAAATGTTAGATGTAGAGAAAAAGATACATCCTGTATTGATCAATTAGTAAGAGCTTTAGAAGATATTGATTATAAATGAGTTGTTTGACATTTTATGATTTGATTTAGATATCTTGTTTTCTGGCTTAGAGATTGAAAATTGGATGTATTAGTGCTATAATGTATAAAGCGAGGTTAGATATGAAAAAAAGAATAATTAGACATAAAGAAAAATTTATAAAATATATGAAAAAAGTTAAAGAGGAGCATTTAATAAGACAGTATTTTAAAAATAACACTTTATTTGTTACTTTCATTTTAACTTGTCTTTTTAATTCTACTGTACTTAGATTTTTTACTATGCATACACTAGAAAATTACCTTTCAATAAAACCAATTATTGCCGATTTAATGATTTTAATTTTATATGGTTCATTTGGATATTTATTTAAGCAAAAAAATAGATTTACTTATTTTATGATAGGGGAAATATTTTTCTCTGCAATCTGTATGATAAATTCTATTTATTATACTTTCTATACATCTTTTGCATCTGTTTCAATGTTATCACTTACTCAGTATATAACATCTGTTGGTGATGCAGTTGTAGAAAATGTTTTACAATTAAAAGATTTAATTTACTTATTAGGACCAATTATTTTAGTTATTGTTCATATAAGATTAAAAAAGAAAAATCATTATAAGAAAATAGAATTAAAGTCAGAAAGAAAGAAGAAAACTATAAAAAGTTTAACAGCAGCAGGAGTTTTAGCAGTTGTGTTTACTGTAACTTTAACATCTTTAGATATATCCAGATTTGCAAAACAATGGAATCGTGAATACATTGTAATGCGTTTTGGTATATATATTTATCAATTTAATGATTTAGTTGCATCAGTTCAACCAAAGATTAATTCCTTATTTGGTTATGATAAGGCTATGAAAGAATTTAAAGATTATTATAGTGATAAATCTGATACCAATAATGAGACTAATGAGTATACTAATATTTTTGAAGGTAAAAATGTGTTGGTTATTCATGCAGAAAGTATGCAAAATAATTTATTGAACCTTGAATTTAATGGCAAAGAAGTAGTACCAAATTTAAAGAGAATAGCAAGTGAAGGAATGTATTTTTCTAATTACTATTCACAAGTAAGTGTTGGAACAAGTAGTGATTCTGAACTTACATTTAATACATCCTTGATGCCAACTCAAAGTGGTACAGCTTTTGTTTCATATTTCGATAGAATCTATAATGCTACACCAAAGCTAATGAGTCAAAATGGTTATTATACATTCAGTATGCATGCTAATAATGCTGATTTCTGGAACAGACGTAATATGTATGAACATTTAGGATATCAAAAATTCTATAGTAAAGAAACATATAAAGTATTAAAAGAAAACGTTGTCGGTTTAGGACTTAGTGATAAAGAATTCTTTAAACAATCAGTAGAAAAGCTAAAGAAAATAAATTCTGAAAACTCTAAGTGGTATGGATTAATGATAATGCTTTCAAATCATACACCATTTTCTGATGTAGAACATTATGGAGATTTTGATGTTTCAATGCATGAGACTGTTACTAAAGATGATGGTACAACAGAAGAAGTTACATATCCATATATGGAAGGAACTAAACTTGGAAATTACTTTAAATCAGCTCATTATGCAGATGAAGCCTTAGGTGAATTATTTGAAAACTTAGATCAAAGTGGATTATTAGATAATACAGTTGTGGTTATTTATGGTGACCATGATGCTAGACTTCCTAAAAAAGAATATAACTATATGTATAACTACAATAAAGAAACAAATGAAATGTATAGTAAAGATGATCCTAATTATAAAGAATATGATTCTTATCAATATGAACTAGGTAGAAAAGTTCCATTTATAATATGGACTAAAGATATGAAAGGTAGTAAGTTAAATAAGGAAATTACTGATGTAATGGGAATGTATGATGCTATGCCTACACTTGGTAATATGTTTGGATTCTATAATAAATATCAATTAGGACATGATATCTTTAATATAAAATCAGATAATATAGTGGTTTTCCCTACAGGTAATTGGGTAACTAATAAAGTTTACTATAATAGTCAAAAAGAAGAGTACTTGTCACTTGATGGAAGTGCTATTAGTGAGGAAGAAATTAAAAAGAACAACGAATATGCATCTAAGTTATTAAATGTTTCAAATAATATTATTGTTTATGATTTAATAGGAAAACAACAACAAGAAAAAGAAATGTTAAGTTATAAAGAGGGTGGAAAATAATGACTAAGAAAAAAGTAAAAAGAAAACCTAAGAAATTACTTATTATTTTAATCATTATATTTGTGATTATTATTGGAGTTTTATCATATTTTATGTTTTTCAAGAAAGAATCAGTTAAAGAAGCAAAGGTTGTCTCTAAGATTGATAATTATGGATATGTTCTAAAAAGTAATAAAAGTGATACATATAAAAAGTTATTTAAAGAATTAAAGACTGTATTAAGTGGTAAAGTTGATGAAAAAGAGTATGCCAAGGTAATTACTAAAATGTTTATAGTTGATTTTTATTCTTTAAATGATCGTACTGCAAAAACTGATGTCGGTGGAGTTGATTTTGTACATAAGGACGTTTTAGAAAACTTTATATTAAATGCAGAAGATACGTTTTATAAGTATGTAGAAAGTAATATTTATAAAGAAAGAAAACAAAAATTACCTACAGTTGATAAAGTTACAATTTCTAATGTTGAAAAAACTACTTTCTCATATAATGATAAAACAGATGAAGATGCTTATAAAGTTAATGCTAATTGGACATATAAAGATAGTTTAAGTTCAACTGGATATCAGGATGAAGCTACATTTATATATGTTCATGATGGAAAAAAACTTGTTTTAGTTGAAATTTCAGATACTGATGAAAGCCAAGAATAGTTCTTGACTTTTCTTTTTCCTTTGTTATATTTTTACTACTGTTTAAAATAGTATAAAGATAGTTACATCATATCATAGTAACAGAAGGAGAGAAAAATATGTCATATCAGGATTTTTTGTTAAGAATTGGAATAAGCTTTTTACTAAGTTTTTGTATAGGGTTAGAACGTCAATGGAGAAGAATGGCAATAGGGTTAAGAACTAATGTTTTGGTATGTATTGGAGCGTTTTTATTTGTTAGTTTTTCTATGCAGACAAATGCTAATGATGTTTCAAGAATAGCTGCTCAAGTAGTTTCTGGTATAGGTTTCTTGGGAGCTGGTGTTATTTTGAAAGATAAGGCCAATATAAAGGGATTAAATACAGCAGCCACTTTATGGTGTAATGCTGCAATAGGAACGTTATGTGCAGCTGGATTACTAGTAGAGGCTACTATTGGAACACTATTTATTTTATTTGCTAATATAATTTTAAGAAATGTTACTCAAAAACTTAATATGAACTATAATGCTAAATTAAAGACAGAACAGTATCGATTAAAAGTTATAACAGAAGAAGAAAAGGAATTTGTTGTTAGAACACTAATTAGTCAAAGCGTAAATCAAACTGATATAATTTTAACTAATATAGAAAATACTGATTTAGAAGATGGAAGAGTTAGAATTTATGCTACATTTAATATCTCTGCTGGTAAGACTAAATTACTTGAAGAATTGATAAATAGAATAGTAATAGAACCAGGTGTTATATCATCAGGATGGAAGAAAATTTCTCACGTAAAATCAGAAGAAATTTATGATGACGACGATGAAATCTAAAAAAGTATTCAAAATAGTAAAAATATATGGTATCCTTATATCATAAGGAGGAGTGAGTATGACAGATACATACAATTATGGTATAAGTAATGCTGATGCATCAATATTTGGAGCAGCAATGTTAGGTTATTTAGTTGTTTTGTTAGTAATTTACATATTAGTAGTTATTGCTATGTGGAAAGTATTTACAAAAGCTGGAAAACCAGGATGGTCTTCATTAATACCAGTTTATAATATGGTAGTAATGTATCAAATAGTTGGATTAAATCCATGGTTATTATTACTTTATTTAATTCCAATTGTAAACTGGATAGCTATTTTTGTACTTTCTATAATGCAAAATGTTAAACTTGCTAAAGTATTTGGAAAAAGTACAGGATTTGCAATTGGTCTAATTTTCTTAAATCCAATATTCTTATTAATACTTGGATTTGGAGATGCTAAGTACGTTGCTTGTGAATAGTAAGCGAAGAGTAGAGAAATCTACTCTTATTTTTTTGCAATAAAAAAGGAGTAGGAATTCCTACTCGCTAGGTTGTTCTGGTTCTTCTTCATCAGTTTTTTTTATTTCACAAACACCGTCTATTTTTTCATATCCGTTTTTGCATACACAAGTTTTACCATCAGCACCAAGTTCTTCGTTAGTACCACATTCTATTTTAGTTTCACCATTGCCTTTGCTAGGATTTTTATCAATATTATCATTAGTTTTATCTGTATTATTAGTAGTATCTTTTTCTACACACTTACCATTAACTTTTTCATATCCCCATTTACAAACACAACTGACTCCATCAGCACCAAATTCTTCATTAGCATCACATGTTTTATTAGAAGATGATGATTTTTTATTATCATCTTCATCTGCTGAATATTTATATTTAGAAGCATTAAATGTTGATTTATATGGACCATATCCAATTACTTTCTTTTCATATGGATCATTGATAGAGAAAGTAAATTTCTTAGAAGCTTTATGATCAATTAACTCTAAATTCATTTTCATGGCTTTAGTTATATCATCACGACTTAATGTATTTGGAACATAATCATATAAAACCATTCTCATTCTCTTATCATATATCATTGCACTTTGACCTTGTAAATATAACTGATCGATACTTACAATATTAGACTTATCACTACTTAAACCGGTTTTTACAATATCTTTAGCAATACTGTAGAATGATAATATTTGTTTAGTAGTAAGGTTCGTATCTAAGCTATTAGATACTGTATTAAATACATTTGTAAATTGATTAACACTATTTATTGACTTTATTTTTTGTAACATAGCTTGAATTACCAATTGCTGATTTTGACCTCTACCAAAGTCTCCATTAACTAGTTGTTTTCTATTTCTTGAAAGAACTAGGGCACCTTCACCATCAAGATGTTGCCATCCTTCTTTTATACAAACCTCTTTTCCACGACTAGAATCATCTGTACATAAGTCTTGTGGTACTTCTACATCAATTCCACCTAAAGCATTTACTAAATTAACTAATCCTTTGAAGTTTATCTTTGCATAGTAATCTATGTTTACATCGAAGAAATCTTCAATTGTATTAATCATACAGTCTGTACCATAAGCAGCGGCATGAGTAATTTTATTTTCATCTTTACTAGGCCAACAAGCAATAGGTACATAACTATCTCTTGGAATAGATAACATAGTAGCATTCAATGTTTTAGGATTAAATGTAATAAGTATTAGTGAATCACCATTCGCAACGGCATTCTTAGTTAAAATTTCATCTGTAGAATCAATTCCCATTAATAGAATAGTAAATGGTTCTTTAACTGATTTACCAGTTGACTCTGTTTCAGATTTTGATGTTTTTGATTTTAACATTTTTTTACTTTTACTGATTATTTTCTTTGTTTCTGTACCAATATTTTCATATCCAGCAATATTACTATAAATAGATGCATAATCACTTGATAGGAATATAGCATCCAAATCTTTAGTATATAAATCAGCTATCATTTCAGTATAACTTTCATATTCTACGATATCATTTTCATCATGAAGTTTATTCTTTTTAATAATTTCTTGTGGAATTATATATCCTTCAGGTGATGTTTTATCTTTTAGTATTGCTATCTTGTAATCTTTAAGATCACTTATCTTAGAGGCTTTATTATCACTTAAAACAACTAAACTAGAAGAATAGGTAACAAATTTTTTATTAACACTGTCTAGTTTTCCGTAAACATAGAAAATCATATACCCAATTCCAAAACAAATACATGAATAGATTAATAAAAATAAGATAAATCCAATTCTTTTAGAGGGTTTCTTATTTTTTTTCTTCTTTTTTGGAGGTTTATTTTTCCAAATATTTCTTGTCTTAACTAAAGAAAATAAATCAATAAGTCCAAGTACTCCAATAACTAAATATCTAATAAGATTTTCAATACCATCTAATAGTAATATATTATAAATTAAAAAACCACTAGCAAGTATAGATATTATAAATAATATTAAAACTATTATACTTGAGAGTTTTCTTTTTTCTTTTTTGATAGATTCACTACTATCTAATACTTCTATATCTTCATCCATAAATTTATCCTCCAATATTCTTTTTGATAACTATTTAACATTATACAAAAAAAACATGTTTTTTTCAACCTTTTGACTGATATTTTATTAATGTAAATTATGTGTAAACAGCTATCAAACTTTACTGTAAATAAAGATTTTTAAAACCATTATTGATATAATATAGATAACAAAAATAGGAGTTGGTGGTATGAATAAGAAGTTATTTTACATTATTTTTATTTCATTTAGTCTTTTAGTTGTACCTAAAGATGTTTTTGCCACTTCCTATGACAATAGACATGTTTGTAAAAACTTTGAATTAGCTGGTGCTCACACTGACGGAACTATTGCTCACGTTTCATGTTATGATAGCTATGATAGTGCTAAAAATGCTATGAATAAAAATGGAGCAAGTGATTTAATTATTATTGATGAAAGATCTACTCCTAAAATAGTAGATGCTATGTATGCTTTAGTAGATTTAACAGTTAATGGTCTAACTTACTTCTATGAATCTCCAACATTAAATACAAGACAATATATGGCAATTAATACAAGTCCTTCATATGGTGGAAGCGATGCTGCTTTTATAAGTGTTAATCCATCAAACTTTGCTGCCAAAGTAAAAATAGCCAATTTTACAGGATGGATATCAAAAGATTCTTATGAAATAGTTCCTCTTAACTTTGTTATTTTAAATAGTCATTATACAGTAAGCGGTGAAGGTATTAAACATAATTATGTTAAAGATATAAAAAGTAATTCACCACTTGGTGGAAGAACAATAGGACCTAAACCAGATATGTTAGGAAACGGTACTTACTTTAGTTATGATGGACATTACTTTTATACATCATTATTAAATATGTTAAAAGATTATAAAAATGGTAATTATAATAATTCTGTTAATAAAAATAATCCTTACTATAACTATTATATGTATTTATCAAATCACTCTAAAACAACTTACTCATCAGTTAATATAGATGAATATACTAAAGCTTTAGGTTATTCTATGAATGTTTATGGTAATAAGGCTAAATCTGGTTCTTCTAGGTTATATGGTATGGGTACATTTTTCTATAACTCTCAACAAAAATATGGAGTTAATGCCGTTCTTTCATATAGTTTGAGTCGTAATGAAACAGGAAATGGTACAAGTAATTTAGCTGTAAATAAGAATAATGGTTTTGGATTAAATGCAGTTGATTCAAATCCTTATAATGCCGCTAATTATTATGCTAGTTTTGCTTCTAGTATTTATGGATATGCCTCTAAATGGAATTCATATGGATATAGTTACGCAACTGATTGGAAATATTTTGGACCAGCTTTTGGTGATAAATATAATGGAATGAATGTTAAGTATGCAACTGATGCCTATTGGAGTGAAAAGATGGCGTCTAACTATTATAATTTAGATAAATATTTTGGCCTTAATGATTATAACTATTATCAATTAGGAGTTGTTAATAAACCAACAAAAGCATACTTTGAAGCAAGTACTAATTCTAAGGAAGTATATACTTATCCAGAAGAAGAAGACCAAGTATTAATTGTTGGTAGTGTTGGCAATTTTTATAAAGTTATGAGCGATATGAATATTGATAGTAATGGTAATTTAGTAGGAAGTAAAACAGACTATACTAAAGCTTATAATTGGAATACAAGTTATGTTTATGTTTCAAAAAGCGATATTAAACTTATTAATAAAGGTAAAAATGGATATATTTCTCCAGAAAGTGTTACTAATTATCAAGATCATAATTATAGCTATGACTTATATATTGAAAATACTATTTTAAAACCAAAAGTTGCAAAACTTCTTCAAGATACATCATATTTTAGTGATTCAGCTCTAACTTCTAAAACTGGTAAAAAAGTTTTAAAAGATAAAGTAGTAATGGTTTATACTGCAGCTTATAATGAATCTAATCAAGTAGTTGCTTATTTAATAACAAGTGATTACTTATATGATCAAAAAAGTTGGGTACCATCTTCAGCTATTAGTTTTATAAGTAGTGATTATGGAATGCAGACAGTTAACTTAGAAGGTCAATATGAATGGGTTTGTAGTAGTCCTATAGATGAGGAAAGATATAAAATAGGTGGTCAATATACGAATTCATATTTTCCAATCGTTGGTGAAGAAGGAAATTGGTATAAAGTTCCAGTAAGTCTAGATACTAATAGTAACTCAATAGGATATATCTTAAAATCTGAAAAGAATGCTTATATTACCAAATATAATTATAAAGTTTCTAATCAAGCTCCAGTAATTACTGCTTCTAACCAAAAAATAAAACAAAATCAAGTTATAAATTTAAAAGATTATGTAAAAGCAGTTGATGAAGAAGATAAAGACATAACTAATAAAGTAGTAATAAGTGGTGAAGTTAATACTAAGATTCCTGGTAAATATGAAATTGTTTATACTGTTACAGATAGTGGTAATTTAACTGTTTCTAAAAAAGTTATATTTGAAGTAATAGAAGATAAAGTACCAGTTATTGAAGCAAGTGATAAAGAAGTAAGATTAAACTCTAAGTTTAATCAAAAACAAGGTGTTAAAGCAATTGATACTGAAGATGGAGATATCACAGATAAAATTAAAGTTATTGAAAATAATGTTGATACTACAAAAGTAGGTGAATATAAAGTAATTTATCAAGTAATAGATAGTTTTAATCATACTGTTACTAAAGAAATTAAAGTTTCTGTTGTAGATAAACCATTAGAAGAAAAACAAGGATTGTACTATTTCAATTACTTGAAAGTAGTTAATAAAAAGTTAGAGATTAAAGGATATCATGCTATCAAAGGTATAAATAATGATAAAGATACTTCACTAACTTATAAGATTGTATTTGTAAATTTAGATACTAAAGAAGAATATACTAATAGTTTAGAAAGAATAATGGATAAAGATGAATTTGAAAGACCAGTTTATTCAAAAGATAACTATGACTATACTTATTCTTGGTTTAAAGGAAATATTGATATCAATAATCTTCCTGATGGTGATTATCAAGCATATATTGTAACAGAAAGTGATACTTACTTTGCTAAAACAATTATCAGTAATAAAGTCTTAAAAGAACAAGTCGCAACATATAAAGATAAAAAATATTTAACTACTAGAAATAATTATCGTGATAGTAAAGTACCTCTAGAATTTATTATTAGAAAAGAAAATATTGGTGAAAAATCAGCAACTAGTACTTATAATCAATATAATCAGTACCGAATCTTTAATTTTGAAAATAATAAGTTAAGAATTATGGGAACATCATATTCTTTAGGTATGAATCTAGCAAAAGATGTTAAAGTAGAAAGAAAAATAGTTTTTGAAAACACTAAGACTTACAAGAAATATACCTATGATGCTTCTAGTATTACAAATGGTTTATATAAAGTTGGTACTACTTTAAATGATAATCTTGATAAAACAAGAGCTTGGTTTGACACCAGTATGGATTTAAGTAATTTTGAAAAAGGAGTTTATGCAATTTATATAACAACTTCATCTAATATAAGTGATTATGGTGAATTAACAGAGTTATTATTTAGATCTTTAGATGATGTTAAATTAACTACTAATGGCAAGAATTACTCATTTAGAATTAATAAAGACTTAAGATATAGAATTGAATTAATTGTAGAATAAAGAATCATTTAATGGTTCTTTTTCTAATTATTAAATAACTCTTTACTAATGAATATCAATATTCTATAATACAATTAAATAGGAGGTATACGTATGAATAAATTTATAACTAAGTTTAAGATTGCTAGTATAATTAACTTTATATTAGGACTTATCTTTATTAGCATAATACCAGAATATAGCGCTATTTTAATAGTAGCTGGTATAATTCTTTTATATTTAGCAAATCTAGATATTAATAGTTTAAATAAGTCTAAGGGATTTATTATTGCGATAGGAATTATTTTAATTTTTACAAACTTTTTAGCAGGTATCTTTGTTTTGATAGGATATGACAATTTAACAACTTACTTAAAAGAAAATAAGGAAGAGTTGGTTTCTTTAGAGAAAGAAAAGGTAGATAAAGAAGTTAAAAGGATAGACCTACTTTTAAAACTTGGTGCTTTAATGATTGTTATTTCTGAAGTTTTAGTTGCTACTACTAGTTGGAATGAAGTATCTAATTTGGTAAAGGTAATAATGCTTTTGTTACTTGGAACTTTGTTTATAGGATTATCTATTTTTTCAGCTAAAAAGTTAAAAATAAGAAAAACAACTATTACTTATTGGTTACTAGGATTATCATTTTATTTATTTACTTTTGTAGCCGTATGTAATTTTGAATTATTTGGACCCTTATTTACGTATGACGGAGTTCTTGCTGACTTAGCTTATTTTATAACTTATTTATTAGCGACAATATTTATATATATTACACATTTGAAGTTTGATATTAGAAATTTACTTTATTTTGTTTACTTAGGTATTTATATATCTTTATATTATTTTATAAACTATCTAGGAATAGATTACATAATTAATATTATTACTTTAACTTGTGTTAGTTTGATTGCTAATTTAATAACTTTAAAGAAAGATAAAAAAGATTGTTTGAAATATACTTCAAAGATGGTATCTTATTTTATGATTTATATGATTTTTATAAGATATAATTTAGAAAATTCTTTCTATATTTTTATAGGTTGTCTTTTAAATATCGTTAACTTATTAGTTGTTTCTTTGAAAAATGATGATATTGTTGATAATGTTTTAGTAAATATATTTACTTATATTTATATATTCTTAGGAGTAAATAAATTAGGACTAGATAGTTATGATACTATTTTATATACAGGATTATTTTCTCTATATTCAATTTATAATAATTATTTAGGAAAAAATAATGTACTTACAACAATTAATCAAATAATTTATTTAATAGGAATAATTTGTTTCTATGTAAGAGCAGTATTTGGTAGTGATATTGAACTGTTAGTGGTACCAGGTATTTGTTTACTAGCTAATATTATTAATAATTTGAAATATATAAAGAAGGATAGTAAGAGTATTAGTTATTATCTAGGATTTATTCCACTTACTTTAGTAAGTTGTTCAGTAATGTATTTAGTTAATAAACATTATACTAGTATCAGTTTTATGATGGCTATTTCAATTATTTCTTTGTTGTATGCATTTATTTATACTATATTTAGGAATAAGAAAAAAGAAGAGTATAAAGTTTTATTCTTAATAAGTGTCATTTTTAATACAATTTGTATGCTTGGATGTAAAGAATTAATTCCAAATGTTTTAGTAGTACTAAGTTCTTTATATTTATTTATTAGATTATATAAGGATGATTTAGGTCTAAAGATTCTTACATATATATTATTGCTTTCTAATATTTATATCTTTAGTAGTAATTTAGGACTAAATTCTTTATTAAGTAATTTGATAACTTTAAGTATATATCTATTATTTATGTTAATTGTTAGAAAGGATAAAGCCTTAGAGTTAATTTCTAATATTTTCGTAATAGTCCCAATTTATAGTTTAGCCGATTATTATTTCTATGATGCTCAGATTAATACTATAATTGAAAGTATTTTAGACTTTTATATATTATATTTAATATTAAAATATTTTTGTAAAAGCGAATCTTCAAAAAGAATTGTTTCTTTAATTGGAATTATCCTTATAGTAGGAACTGCTATTTCTACAACTGGAGTTTATGTTGGTATCTATATAGGAATTGTTGCTCTTATTTTAATTCTTATAGGAATATTTAGTAAAAACTATAAAATTATGACTACAGTTGGAATTATTGTTACTGTTATTAATATTTTATATCAATTAAATTATCTATGGGGAACAATACCATTCTGGCTATATTTATTACTTGGCGGATTAGTTCTAATCGGATTAGTAACTTATAAAGAGTTAAAAAAATAAATTTAGGTGAAACTTAATTATTTCATGAAATTATAAATATCAATTATAAAAATTACTAAAGAGAAAAATTAA
>JAUNMG010000006.1 GCA_030531905.1 bacterium
TTACAGTATGTAAGAAATTCATCTTTACAAAACACTAAAGAAATGTTATAATATGCAACGTATTTTGAGGTGGTTTGTATATGAAAAAGATAGTGTTAAAAAACACATTAAGTTTAATAAGTTTGGTAACTCTCATATTTCTATTAGTTTCGGTTTTAAAAATTAATATTCTTAGTAATAAGTATTTAATATTATTTATTATGATTGAAGTAGTTATTAATTTACTAGGAATAATACTAATAAATTTAAAAAAGAAAGTTTTTTTGATACTAGGATTTATATTATTATTGATTATAAGTGTAGTAAATGCATTTGGTTTTTATTACTTAGATAAGACAAATACATTTATAGATAATGGTTTTTCTGATTATGTTGTGGTAAATACTGACTATTTAGTTATTACTAATACTAATAATCCTATAAATGATATCAAAGATGTTAATAATAAAATTTATTATTATAAATATTCTAAAAGTATAGATTTAGCATTAAAAAAATTAAATAAATACAGATTTGAATCTACTGATAGTATAAGTAGTGTTTTAAATATTATTAATAATGATTCAAATAATTATTTACTTATAAGTCGTAGTAATTATGATTATTTAATGAGTTCAACTATTTTGTATGATCGTAACAATTATAAAATAATAAAAGAATTTAGTGTTAGTTATAAGGAATTAAAGAATAATACGGTAAAAGATAGTTATACAATTTATTTGAATGGTGTTGACTTTACAGGTGTAATGAGAGATTTTAATATGCTTGTTACAGTTAATACTAAGAGTAGACAAATTGTTTTGACATCTATTTTGAGAGGTTATTATATTGATGTACCAGCCTATAATATTAAAGATACGTTGATGTGTTTGGGTTCACTTGATAGTGATGTCAGCAAAGAGGCTTTAGAAAAATTATTTGATGTAGATATTGACTATACATTTAATGTTAATACTAATTCACTTGTAAATATTGTTGATACTTTAGGGGGAGTAGAGTTTTGTTCTGATTATGATTTTACAACAACTCATGTTTTAACAACTGATACTTACAATGATAAGAATGGTACTAAATTAAGAGTAACTAAAGGATGTAAAAACTATAATGGAAAAGAAATTCTTGCGATATCAAGAGAAAGACTTAATTTAAGAGACAATGAAAGAGGAAGAATAAATAATTGCCGTAAAATTCTACTTAGTATAGGTAAAAAAACATTAAATACGTCAACATTATCTAACTATTCAGAAATTTTAAATAGTTATAGTAATTTATATACAACTGATATGAATAAAAAAACAGTTACAAATTTATTTAAATCTTTAATAGAGAATTATAGCGATTATGAAATAATTGAACAATATCCAGATGGTTCTGATGGTAAAGGAATGGGACATTTAGGTACTCAAGAGGTTGGTGTGACAATTCCAGATATGAATCAAGTTAATACTGCTAGTGCAAAAATAAAAGAGGTACTAAAGAATAAATAGCGCTTCTTTTTCTTTTATGATATAATAAATTTATAAATATCTAAGGAGTTCTTATGAAAAAAAGTTTAAAAAAAGAATACATACTATATTTTTTGTTTTTCTTAGCAATTATGTGTTTAAGTCCAATTTCTGGTGATGATTGGGGAAATTATTTGGTCGGTAAACAAGGAATAAGACATATGATTGGTAATGCTATTGGTATGTACTTTTCCTGGGAAGGTAGATTTGTTAGTAGACTATTAATAAATTTACTAACATATAATAAGTGGTTATGGAATATAGTTAATAGCTTTGTAATTGTTTCAATAATATATCTGATAAATAATATTTGTAACTTTAAAAATAAAAAATTAACATTAGTAGTGCCCTTAATATTTCTATTTACAAATTTATTTACCTTTTCGCAAGTTATTGTTTGGATTGCGGGAAATATTACATATCTATTTGTAATATTATTATTACTTTATTATATATCTGAAGTTTATAAACAAAGTGAATTTTCATCTAAAAAAACAATTCTTTTGTTAAGTCTAAATATTATAATTCCAATGTTCGTTGAACATATGGCTATTATTCTTATATTAATAAATATTATATTTATAATTATTAATTATTTAAAAGATAAGAAGATTAATAAAAAATTAATTATATTTTTAATAATATCAATAATAAGTTTTTTATGTATGTTTTTATCTCCAGGAAATAGTTTAAGAAGTAGTATGGAAAATAGTGATTTTAATAGTTTAAATTTCTCTCAGAAGATACTATACAATATTCCTAATCTTATATATTATACATATATTATTAATTATTTTCTTGCTATACTAATGATTATAGGTAATTATTTAATTACTAAAAATGAAATTAAGAATAAACCAGTTAGAATTTTACTTTATATATTTGAATTAATTTCTATAATACCTATTTTGGTAATTACTTTTAATAATAAATTCTCAAGTTCTAATATTTTTACAATTATATATTTTATATTGTATAGTATCAGTAGCTTTTATTTAATCATTAAAAGTAGTAAGAATATAACAACTGATTTAGCAATTTTCTTTTTCTTTATTGGGATTTGTTCTAATGGGGTAATGCTTTTATCACCAACTTGGGGATATCGTACATCTTTTTCAACATATTTATTTATGGGGATTAGCTATTTAATAATAATTGATAGATATGTACGTATAAATAAATTTTTAAATTATTTAATAATTATTTGTAATATTATTGGTATGTTAGGATATATTACTTTCTACATAAGTGTTCATTTACAGTATATGGATAATTATGAAATAATAAATAAAGGCATTGAAACAAAATCTAAAAATATAGTAATAGTAAGTTATCCAGCTTTCGCACCATGTAACATTAATCCGACTAATGAATATCACATGAAAAAGTTCAAAGAGTATTATAAAATAGATAAAGATACTGAGGTTACGTTAGTTGATAATAATTGGAAATTTCATCTATTATATAGGAGGCAATCCTAGTTCTAAAAATATAATTAATTACTAATATTTTGAATATTAAAGAATTATGAATAGGGTAATCCCTATTTTTTTTCTAATTAAAAGTTTTACAACATATCATTAATTAGGTGATAATATGCTTAATAGAATAAAAGACTATATTAATGATAAAGAGTTTAGAATGACTATATTTACAGATAGAATTCATATTATTAATTATTTACAAATTTTATCCATTGAAGATGAGCGAGTAGCTTTTTTAACTAATAAAGGAAGAATTATTATAAAAGGTAATAATTTATGTTTAAATAAACTACTAGATGATGAGGTATTAGTAAGTGGATTTGTTTCTAATATAGAGGTGGATTTCAATGACTAATAAATATAAGTTATTAATAGTAGGTAAAAATCCAAAACGTTTTCTTGATAACTTAATTTCTTTAAAAATATCATTGTATGATGTCAAATTAACTGATAAAGAACTAACTATAGTAGTAGATTTAGATGATTATGATAAAATATTAAAGTTAAAAACTTCTTATAAAATAAAAGTAATTGATTATTATGGATTAGTTAAGTATGAGAATATTTTAAAAAAATATAATGTTTTTTTTATATGTTTAATTATAGGTTTGGTTTTAATTAAAGTTTTATCTTCTATTATATTTGATATTGATATAGAACATCCTAAAAGTGAAATTAGAGAACTAGTACTTGCGGATTTAGAAGAGTTTGGTATTTCTAAATATCATTTTAAATTTAGTTATGATGAAAAAGAAAAGATAATTAAAAAAATTCTTCATAAAGAAACAGATAGATTAGAATGGTTGGAAATAGATAGTATTGGTACAAAATATGTAGTAAAAGTAGAAGAACGTATTAAAAATGATCCCAAAATAGATAACACTTTTCAACATATAGTTGCTAAAAAGGATGCGATGATACTTCAAATTCAAGCATCTTCTGGTGAAATTAAAGTTAGTAAAAATGACTATGTAAAAAAAGGGGATATTCTAATTAGTGGTTTTATTACCAAAGATGAAGAAATAAAGAAAAAAGTAAAAGCTATTGGAACGGTTTATGGAGAAGTTTGGTATCAAGCAGAAATAACACTTCCAAAAGTTTATAAAGAAATAAAATATACTAAGAATAGTAAGAAGAGATTCCAAGTTAAATTTTTATCACATGATTTTCTATTATTTGATTTTAAACCATATAAAACATATGAAAGTAGTAATATAACTCTTCTAGAAAATAGACTTTTGCCAATGAGTTTTAATTATTCAAAAGTAGGCGAAACTAAAGAGATAACTAAAAGATATACTGGAACTAAAGGAGAAAAAGAAGCTTTAAAATTAGCAGAGAAAAATCTAAAGAAGAAACTTAGTGTAAATGATTCTATTATTTCTAAAAAAGTTTTGAAAAAGACAGAGAAAGATAGTAAAATAATAGTAGATATATTTTTTAAAGTAAAAGAAGATATAACAGATACAGTAAATATCGATAATATAGATATAACAAAACAAGAAGGTGTAAAGGATGAATCAAGTAACTAAAACAATTCAAGGTGTTATTGATATGGCTTGGCCTATGGTAATTATTTCTATCGTAATTATTGTTTCACTTAGAATAACTTATCTAATAAAGAATCATCAAAAACTAGTTTTATATAAAGAGTTATTGATGCTTTCTTTTATAATTTATATTTTATGTTTGTTCCAAATTGTAACTTTCCAAGATGCTGTTACATGGAGCAGTAATAATTTTGTTCCATTTAAAGAAATGTTTAGATATCAAATTGGAAGTAGATTATTTATTAAAAATGTTTTAGGAAATATTATTTTATTCTTACCATTTGGTTTTTTTACAGCATATTACCTAGATATAAAAAAGCCTTATTTAATTATAATTTTAACTTTAATTGCCTCTACATCAATTGAATTTGTTCAAATGTCAATTGGTAGAGTATTTGATATAGATGATATTATGCTTAATACTATTGGTGGTATAGTAGGTTTGTATTTATTTAGTATACTTAGTAAAATAGGAAAAACTCTTCCTAATTTTATGAAAAGTGAGCTGTTTTTAAACTTAATTTCTGTTATAATATTAATCGGAGTAATTGTGCTTATATAATAGGAGGTAAGTATTTATGAATAATATAGAAATATTTAATCAAACAGAAGAAGAAATTGATGAGTTAGAAACTGTTAGAAAAGTTTTAGATTTTGCGGTTAAAAAAGAAAATCTAAAAAATGTTGATTTTAATGTAATTATAGTTAGAGAAGACTATATTCATGAATTAAATAAAAATTATCGTAATATTGATCGTGTAACTGATGTTATTACATTTGCATTAGAAGATGATGATACAGTACTTAATGCTAGTAACAGAAGAGTTTTGGGAGATGTTTATATTTGTCTTGATAGAGCAAAATCTCAAGCAATTGAATATCAACATTCATTCTTACGTGAAATATGCTTCTTAGCAGTACATGGTTTTTATCACTTACTTGGTTACGATCATCAAACTAAGGAAGAAGAAGAAGTTATGTTTACAAAGCAAGAGGAGGTATTAAGTGGTTGTGGTATCAAAAGATAAAATAATTAATAAAAAAAAGTTAAGAAACAGTTTTAAATATGCCTTTTGTGGGGTAATAACAGCTTATAAGGAAGAACAAAATTTAAGGATTCATACTTTGATGGCTATTTTAGTTATGATAGCTTCGTATATTTTGAAGTTAAATTATATTGAGTTTTCAATATGTTTAATTTTAATTGGACTTGTCTTAATCGCAGAGTTTTTTAATACCGCTATTGAAAGTATTGTGGATATGATTACTATAGAAAAAAATCCCTATGCTAAAAAGGCTAAAGATGTTTCAGCGGCAGCAGTTTTAATTTTTTCAATATTTTCAAGTATTATTGGCTTGATAATATTCATCCCAAAAATAATAAGTTTTATAAATAATTTAATGTAGAAATAAATCTATAATCTATAATATAAGAAAAGGAGTAATTAATCATGGTAGAAAAATTAATAGCTTTACAAAAAAATTCATACTCACCATATTCTAACTTTCCAGTTAGTGCTTATGTGGTTATGAAAGATGGAAATGAGTTCGGTGGAGTAAATGTTGAAAATGCTAGTTATGGTGCAGGTATTTGCGCTGAAAGAAGTGCTATTGTAAGTGCTATAAGTAAAGGATATAAAAAGGGAGATTTCAAACAGTTACACGTTATGGTATCAAGTGGTTCAATTGGAACACCTTGTTTCATTTGTCGCCAAGTAATTTCTGAATTTTTTGATAGTGATGCTTTAATCTATTGTTATTCTACAAAAGGTGAGGTGGAAACTCACACTGTTAAAGAAATGTGTCCTTATCCGTTTGGAAGTGATGATTTAGTATGAAATGTGGATTTGTTAGTTTAGTTGGAAGACCAAACGTTGGTAAAAGTACATTACTTAATAGTATTTTAGGAATAAAACTTGCTATAACTTCAGATAAAGCAGGAACAACAAGAAACGTTATTAATGGAATTTATAATGATAAAGATTCTCAAATTATTTTCGTTGATACTCCTGGTATTCATAAACCTAATCATAAATTAGGAAATTTATTAAACAAAAAAGCCTATAATAATACTGAAGGAGTAGATGTTATCTTATTTTTAGTAGATATTTCTAAAGGATTTGGTAAGGGAGATCAATTTATTTTAAACAAAATTAAAGATAAAGATGTTCCAATTATTCTTTTATTAAATAAGATAGACAAAGTTAAAGATAAACAAAAATTATTAAAAGATATTGATGAATTAAGAAAGCTATATGATTTTGCTGAAATAATTCCAATTTCAGCTAAAGCTCATGATAATGTAGATGTTTTAATTACAAGTATTAAAAAGTATTTAGAAGAACAAGAACGTATTTATGATGAAGATGATTTAACAAATGTTTCTACTAAATTTATTATGTCAGAGTTAGTAAGAGAAAAGGTATTAGAACTTACTAAAGATGAAATTCCACATTCAGTTACTTGTTACGTTGAAAATTATGAAGAAGATGACAAACTAGTTCATATCCAGGTTTTAATAGTAGTTGATCGTGATAATTTAAAGAAAATTTTAATAGGTAAAAATGGATCAATGCTAAAACAAATTGGTACCTTAGCACGTCATGATATGGAAGAATTTTTAGGTAAAAAGGTATTTTTAGAGACATATGTTAAAACATTAAAAAATTGGCGAGATCAAGAAAAGTATTTTGATGAATTAGGTTTAAAAGAAATTGAATAAAAAATAAAATAAATCACCACTATATTAATAGAGGTGATTTTATGAATGAAGTAATTTGGAAATTATTTAAAGAAACAGGAGATATAAAATATTATATTCTTTTAAAAAATATGAATAAAAGAAGTGATTAAATGAAAATAGAGGAAGTAGAAGGAATTGTTTTAGGTGAAACTAATTACAGTGAATCTAGTAAGATTCTTAATATTCTAACAAAAGAGTATGGTCTTATTGGTGTAATGTCCAAAGGAAGTAGAAATTTAAAAAGCAAATTGCGTGCTGTTAGTAGAAAACTTATTTATGGTAAATTTCATATTTATTATAAAGAAAAAGGTCTTTCTACATTAATTGGTGTTGATGTTATTTCATCTTTTAATAATATAATTACGGATTTAGAGAAAGTTTCTTATGCTTCTTATATAATAGATTTAACAAATCAAGTTCTAAAACAAAATGAAGATGAACATATTTATGATTTATTAATAGAAACTTTATTAAAGATGGAAGAGGGTTTATCTTCTTTAATACTTACAGATATTTTAGAATTAAAGCTACTTGAATACTTAGGAGTAAGTCCTAATCTTGATGGATGTAGTATTTGTGGTTCAACCAAAGATATTATTACACTTTCATCTACTGCAGGAGGATATCTTTGTAGAAATTGCTATCATGATGAAGGAATAGTAAGTGATAAGGCAATTAAACTAATTAGAATGTTTTACTATGTTGATATTGCAAGTATTACAAAACTATCAGTATCTTCTGAAGTTTTAAAAGAAATTAATTTTTTCTTAGATGACTATTATGATAGATATACAGGACTTTATTTAAAAAGTAAAAAATTCTTAAAACAATTAGAAAAAATAGAGCAAAAGATGTAGGTGATTGTAATGTATGAGGATTTAGTTAAACAATTTAATGATAAATATACAGAAGAAGAAAAGAATTTATTGTTTTTATATAAATCAAGAATTGGTGTTGCGATAAATTGTCTTAATGAGGAAGAAGATAAAGTATATGAAATTTATGAGTATTATAAAGAAAACTTAAAAGATCCTAAAAATATGTTTATGAGTTTTACTGTATTTAAAGATATTTCGCTAACAGATTTTTCTTCTTTTAAAAAGAGTTTGCAGCAAGCAAAAGAAAATATTGAACCACTTCTTTCAAGATTAGAACTAATATCTTCTATGACAGTTTATAGAATGGTATCAGTACAAAAAGGTGCTAATAATGAATTTTTATCAAAACAAAATATAGTTTCTACAAGTGTTGATATTAATGAATGTCTTAAATTTTGTATCAATGATGATGACTATGAACATTACTTATATCAAATCAATCTTGAAAAAGGAAGTAAAGTTGCAATATGTCCCTATGCAGTAGTTACCAATAATTTAACTGGACAGTTTAATCTAACAACTAAGAAAGATCAAAAAGAACTTATTCTAGACAAGAAAAATTATGAGTTTAGTTGTAGCAGTGAAAGAAAAATAATTTTAGCTGATTCAACAGAGATAAATTTTGTTACTGTTAATGCTCATACTAAAGAAACTGTGAAAGATTTTTCTAGATAATAAACTTTACATTTTCTTAAATATATGGTATAATATGCACTCGTAAGAGGGGTATTGGTATGATTAAGAAAATTAAAGAGCTTATTTTAAAAAATAGAAAACAAGATGGATATTATGTTTACATTATTGGAAAAAAATCGATTGTTCATCTTGACTAATTAAATAAATATTAGTAGTATATATTTATAAGTTGCGATGACTGAGGTGGAAACTCAAACAGCAGTATAATTAAAGTGATTCTTCTAGAATAAATAAGGTGGAACCGCGGAAATATTTATTTTCGTCCTTATATATATTCTAGAAGTTTTTCTTATTTTAGGAGGAATTTTATGAATGTATTTATAGGTTGTGGTTCTGAAATAGTAGATGATAAATTTTATAAAAATAGTTTATCATTAGTTGCAAAACTAGCGGCAATTGAAGATATCAATCTAGTATTTGGTGCTTACCATAATGGTTTAATGGGAAGTTGTTATGATATTTTTAAAAATCATAACAAAAAAGTCTGCGGAGTAACCCTTAAAATTTATAAGGATCAACTTGATGATTTGGATTTAGATGAGACAATTATAGTAGAAACATCAATGGATAGAATGAGAGAAATTTATCAAAAAAGTGATGTTTTACTATTTTTACCGGGAGGACTTGGAACTTATACAGAAATACTATCTTCTATTGAAGAATCTAGAACTAAAGAAGATGATAAATTAATTATTTTATATAATGATGATTTTTTCTATTCACCACTTATAAAAGAAATGTTTTGGTTATATGAGAAAAAATTCGCCAAAAAAAGCATTGGTGAGTATGTTAGAATAGAGAGTAAAGAAGAAGAGATTGTTAAATTAATCGAAAAGGAGAGAGAATTATGGAACAATTAACAATGGAAAAATTAGTAAATTATGCTAAACAATATGGATATATCTTTCAAGGAAGTGAAATATATGGAGGACTTGCAAATACTTGGGATTATGGTCCATTAGGAAAAGAATTAAAAGATAATATTAAAAATGCATGGCATAAAAAATTTATTCAAGAAAATAGATATAATTATGGATTAGATGCTGCTATACTTATGAATCCAGAAGTGTGGGTAGCAAGTGGACATGTCGCAAGTTTTTCTGATCCTTTAATAGATTGTAAAAATTGTAAAACACGTCATCGTGCAGATAAATTAATTGAAGAATTTACTAAGGGTGAAGAAACAGGTGATGGTTGGAGTAATGAAAAATTAGAAGAATTTATCAAAGAAAACAATATTACTTGTCCTCATTGTGGTAAGAGTGATTTCACATCAATTAGACAATTTAACTTATTATTTGAAACTCATATGGGTGTTACTAATGATAGTCAAAGTAAAGTTTATTTAAGAGGAGAAACTGCTCAAGGAATATTTGTTAACTTTTCTAATGTATATCGTTCTATGAGAGCAAAATTACCATTTGGTATTGGACAAGTTGGTAAAGCATTTAGAAATGAAATTACTCCTGGTAACTTTATTTTTAGAACTAGAGAATTTGAACAAATGGAATTAGAATTTTTCTGTAAACCAGGAACTGATTTAGAATGGTTTGAATACTGGAAAAAATATTGTCTTGATTTTTTGAAAAGCTTAGGATTAAGAGAAGAAAATTTAAGATATAGAGATCATGAAAAAGATGAATTAGTATTCTATAGTGCTGCAACTACTGATATTGAATATAACTATCCAATGGGATGGGGAGAATTATGGGGAGTAGCAGATCGTACTAATTATGATTTAGGTGTACATGAGGCACATTCTAAGGCTGATTTAAAATACTTAGATCCAGAAACTAATGAGAAATATTTACCATATGTAATTGAACCATCTGTAGGAGTAGATAGACTTTTATTAGCTGTTTTAGCAGATAGCTATCACGTAGAAGAGTTAGAAAACGATACAAGAGAAGTATTAAAACTACATCCAGCTTTAGCGCCATTCAAAGTAGCTGTTTTACCACTTGTTAAAAAATATCATTCAGAAAAAGCAAATGAAGTATATCAAACTTTATCAAAATACTTTATGACTAGTTATGATGAGGCTGGTTCTATTGGAAAAAGATATAGAAGATGTGATGCTGTTGGAACACCATTTGCAATAACAATTGATGATGAGACAATAAATAATAATACAGTTACTGTAAGAGATAGAGATACTATGGAACAAATAACTCTAAACTTAGACGAAGTAGTAAAATATGTAGAAGAAAAGATTAAATTTTAGGAGGTTATGATGAAACCAGTAATTGGGGTACCATTGAGATATGAGCACTCTAAAGAAGGAAAGTGTATTCTTTATGTAACAGAAATGGTAAGAAGAACACTTCAAAAAGCAGGAGGAGATGTTTTTGTTATACCTCCAGTTCAAGATGTTAACTATATGGATACAAGAGGTAATGAATTTGCCGAACTTACTTTAGAAGAGAAAAAAATAATTAATGATAATTTAAATAAATGTGATGGATTATTTTTACCAGGAGGAGTTAAATTTACTCCCTATGATAGATATATGCTTGAATGCGCTATTGAAAAAAAGATACCAACATTAGGTGTTTGCTTAAGTATGCAAATGATGAGTTGCTATCAAGAAGATGTAAAAACAGAAATTAATGAAACAGAAATAAATCATGATCAGGAAAATTATGATATCTTAACTCATAAGATATATATAAATGAAAATTCTAAACTTTTTGAAATTGTTGGTGAAACAGAAATTATGGTTAATAGTTTTCATAAATATCATGCTTTAGAAAATCACATTTATAAAACAGTT
Source organism: bacterium (assembly GCA_030531905.1). GTDB lineage: Bacteria > Bacillota_I > Bacilli_A > RF39 > UBA660 > UMGS995. Next base: position 11,630 of record JAUNMG010000006.1, read on the forward strand.
GCAACAAGTGAAGATGGATTAATAGAGGGAATAGAATATCCAGCAAATTTTTTCAATATAGGTTTACAATGGCATCCGGAAATTAGCTATGACTTTGATGAAAATTCAAAAAAAATAATAGATTATTTTATTAACGAAACTGAGAAATTCCAGCTAAAAAGGATAGATTCTATTAAAGAAAAAGCAGTGTAGAGTAATAAATGATTACAAAAAGGTTAGTTAAATAATCAATCTTTTTTTGCTTAAAATTTGATAGAACATAATTATATGCTATAATATTCGCTAACGAAAGGAGGTTAATTATGTCAAATTTTAATATGTCATTAAATGCAACAAGTGCATTATTAGATATAAATGAAAGATTAAAAAACAAAGAAGTCGATAATAATAATTTATTAACTGGTCATCGAATTAATCATAAAACTGATTTAGAACAATTAGATACAGCAAAGGTAGTATTTAGTGAGCATGCATTTAAAAAAATTATTGATTTTATGAATAAGACAATCAATAATGATTTTACAGAATTCGGCACATATTTTTATGGAAAGGTATTGAATAATATATTATATGTTGAAGGATATTTAACTGATTTTGAACATTCGGATGGAATATATGAATCAGGTGCAGTAGAAGTTACTGATGAAAATCTTAAAGAATTAGACTTAATGACAGAAAAAACTGATGAAAATTCCAATCCTTTTGATATTGTTATGCATTTTCATACTCATCCAGACCATGTCAAGGATAAAAATGGAAATATTATAACTCCTGCATCACTATTATATTCAGAAAATGATTTATATTCATATGCATATCATCAAAAATATTTACAACCAAATTCTAATAATAGTGTTATATTTTTAGGCTGTTTACTTCCTGCAAATAATGGATATCCTCAAATCAACTGCGTATATTATGATACAATTAAGGAAAATTTTGTTAATATTCCTAATATTTATTATATGTACAAAAATGATGTACATAAATTCAATAATAATCAAATAGATGATAATATTATAATTTCAAAAGAAGAAGCACAAAAAATAAAATCAAAAGTAAAAAAATATAGAGAAAATACAACAAAAAAAATAAATACTATCTAAATATAGAAAAACAGAAAAATACAAAAAAGTTAGTTTAATAGTTAAATGCAATTTGTATTAAATTATTGATATTTAAGGGTATAATGCAATTTATAACTTTATTTTTTATGAAAATATGTATAATAAATAGTGAAAAAGGAAATTTATTGCACTATGAAAACGAGTTTACATTTTTATTTTCAAATTAAATGCAACTTTTAGAAAAGATAAATTATAACTTGCATTTACTTCTTTAAACAACAAAAAATAGAAAAAACTTGACTTTTATAATCATTTATAGTATAATGTGTATACATTTTGAGGGGGAATATAAAATGGTAAAATATAATTTAAAATTAGTTGATTCTAAAAATATTTATGGAACCATGAATAGTGGAACTATTAAATTAAGTAATATTACAAATGACGATAAAGATATGCTTTTGTATAAAAATGATTTAAGACCTAGTGAGTTAGACACTTATCAGTTTACAAAATCTGATAAAAGTATGATATTTGCAAATCATAGGAGATCTTTTGCAGAAGCAAATGGATTTGATTGGCGCAAGATGTTTATGGCTGATCAAAAAACTAAAGATGGTAGTTACTTTGAAATAACTAAAGACTATGTTGAAGCTAATCCAAATGGATGGACTGATATTGATGAAGATATTTTAATTATTACTGATAAAGTTCCAGGAGTAGTTGTTGGACATCCTGTAGCAGATTGTCCTGTTGTTGTTATGGAAGACAGAAGCAAAGGTGTTACAGCAGTAGCTCACTGTTCTGCAGATTTAATTGATAAAAAAATGCCAATGATGGTTGCTGATGCATTAAAAGAAGCTTATAACAGTAAAGATGAAGATATTATTGCTTATGTGTCTGCTTGTGCTGGTGATAGTTGGACTTATGATACATATCCTTCTTGGGCTACAGATAAGAAATTATGGGATAAAGGCATAATCGAAGATAAAAATGGAATTTTCCATATTAATTTAAGAAAAGCAATTCAAGAAGAGATGAGAGAAAGAAATATTCAAAATGTAACATATAATAAAAATGATACTATTACTAATCCTGAATATTATTCTAATAGTGCAGCAAGTCCTTATGGTTTAAATGATCAATCTAAATTTGGACGTAACTTCTGTGGTGCATTCTACAAAGTTAAAAAATAAAATAATTATAACAAAAATCCATTTTATGTGGATTTTTTTCTTGTTCATTAGAATTAAATTTGGTATTATATATGGTAATTATTGAGGTGAAAAGATGAGAGAATTAGAAGAAAAATATATTGAATTAATTTTAAGAAAATGTCTTAATTTTGATGATAGTAAATCTTTAATGATAAATTGTGATTTTAAAGAACATATTCCTTTCGCATTAAGGGTTAAAGAAAAAGCAAATGAGATGGGAATATTTGATGTTTGTATAAATGTTAATGATTTAGATGAAATTCATGATTATTTAAAGAATACTTCAGTTGAAGATATAAAATTGAATCCACTTATCGATAGAACAAATTGGAATACTTATGCCTTAAAAGGAGGTTCTTTGTTATTCTTAACTTCTACAGTTCCAGGTTTAATGAATGATATTGGTGAAGATAAAATAGCAAAATGGGTAAGTGAAAGAGAAAAAACCACACCATATTATAGAAAAAATGTCAGTAAATATACTTTTCCTTGGACAATAGTTGCCCTTCCTAATGAAAGATGGGCTAAGACAGTCTTCAAGGATGATGATGAAGCATATCAAAAATTATTCTATATGATTATGGAAATGTGTATGGTTGATAGAGATGATCCTATTGCTGCTTGGGATGAATATATAGAAACTAATAACAAGTATAAAGAAAAATTAAATAATCTTAACATTAGAAAGATGCATTATACAAATTCACTTGGTACAGATTTATATATCGAGTTACCCGATAAAAATATCTGGATGAATTTGGATAAGCAAAATGATTTAGGAAGATCTTTAATTGTAAATATGCCAAGCTATGAAATATTTACTTCACCTGACTATAGAAAAACAAATGGAATTGTCTATGCCAGTAAACCTTTATATTATAATGATGTTTGTATTAATGATTTTTACATAGAGTTTAAAGATGGCAAGGCTGTTTCTTGCTATGCAAAAGAAGGACAAAAGACTTTGGAAAAAATAATCACCTCTGAAGAGAAAGCAGCTTATTTAGGAGAAGTAGCATTAGTTGCATATGATTCACCTATATCTAATATGGGTTTAGTCTTTAATAGAACATTATTCGATGAAAATGCTTCATGTCATCTAGCCCTTGGGGGAGGTTTTGTTAAAAGTATATATAATAGCAAAAACTTAAGTGAAGAAGAATTAATTAAAAAAGGCTTAAATATATGTGCTACTCATGTTGACTTTATGATAGGAACAAGTGACTTACAAATAGAAGCTGAAACGAATCAAGGTAAGAAATTAATTTTTAAAAAGGGAAATTTTAATCTCTAAAATATGAAAAAAGTGTTGACTTTTAATAGCTTTAAGCATATAATTATATCAGTCAAGAAAAAGGAAAGCGATTTATATCCACCTGAGTAGCGAATAGCACTAGGTAAAAAGCCAATTAATATAATTAAAATTATAGGTTTTTAAGTGGGTATAAATTTATATCCACTTTTCTTATTTTATGGAGGTGTTAGTTATCGCAAACAATAAAGATAACATGCTGATCAATGATCAGATTAAAGCTCGAGAAGTTTTAGTAATTGGGCCAAATGGTGAACAAGTAGGAGTAAAGTCTATTGAAGATGCTAAGACTTTAGCAAATTATGCTTCTTTGGATTTAGTTCTTATTAGTCCTAATGCTAATCCGCCTGTTTGTAAAGTAATGGATTATAATAAGTTCCGTTATGAAAAACAAAAGAAAGCTAAGGAAGCATTAAAAAAACAAAAGGCTAATATGTCTGAGTTAAAGGAATTTCGCCTATCACCTGTAATTGATATTGGAGACTTTGAAACTAAACTTAGAAATGCTACTAAGTATTTACAAAAGGGTGACAAAGTTAAATTAACAATTAGATTCAAGGGTAGACAAATGGCTCATACCGAATTAGGAAAAGAGGTTTTATTACGCTTTGCTTCAAAAGTAGAGAACTATGCTGAAGTAGGTGAAATGCCTAAGCTTGACGGTAGAACTATGACAATGATGTTATTACCAAAGAAAGAAAAATAGTAGGAGGAAATAATTATGCCAAAAATTAAAACACATAAAGGTAGTGCAAAAGTTTTTAGAACAAATAAAAACAAAGTTGTTAAAATTGGAAAACCAGGAAGTAGACATAATACTGGTTCTAAATCATCAAACTTCAATAGAAGTTGTAGAAAGGGATCTACTTTATCTAAAGCAGATTACAACAGATTAAAAAATATTATTTAATTTAGAAGTATTAAGGAGGAAATAAAATGGCAAGAGTAAAGAATGGAGCTGTTACAAAAGCTCGTCATAAAAAAGTATTAAAACAAGCTAAAGGTTACTTTGGTAGTAAACATAGATTATATAAAACTGCTAAAGAACAATTAATGCATTCAGGTCAATATGCATTTAGAGACAGAAAACAAAAGAAGAGAGATTTCAGAAAGTTATGGATTACAAGAATCAATGCTGCATGTCGTCAAAATGACATTAGTTATTCAAGATTTATTGAAGGATTAACTAAAGCTGGTGTTGAAGTAAACCGTAAAATGTTATCAGAAATCGCTATCAGCAATCCAGAAGCATTTACTGAATTAGTAAAAGTTGCTCGTGATGGAAAAGCTGGAAAAGCAAAAGCAAACAAAACTGAAATTTTAAAAGAAGTTACTATTGAAGGAACAAAAGCAGTTAAGAAAGCTGATACTAAGAAAGTAGAAGCAAAAAAAGAAGAAAAGAAAGAAACTAAAAAAGAAGCAACAGATTATTCAAAAATGACAGTTGCAGAACTTAAAGAAGAAGCAAAAAAACAAAATATTAAAGGTGCTTCAACAATGAAAAAAGCTGAATTATTAGAAGCTTTAAAATAATAAACATATTAGCGAATTTATCTACTTCGTGCCTTAAGGGTTGTAGGTATTAGAAACTAATAGAAGATGAAACGAAAAGGAGAAATTAAAAAATGACAGTAATATCAATGAATTATTTATTAGAAGCTGGTGTACATTTCGGACACCAAAAAAGAAGATGGAATCCAAAAATGAAGGAATACATCTATACAACACGTGATGATATTTATATTATCGATTTAGCTAAAACAGTTAAAAAATTAGAAGAAGCATATGAAGCTTTAAAACAAATCGCTACTGATGGTGGAAAGGTTTTATTTGTTGGAACTAAGAAACAAGCTCAAGAAGCAGTAGAAGAAGCTGCTGTTAGAACTAACATGTATTTCATGAATGAAAGATGGTTAGGTGGAACTTTAACTAACTTCAAGACAATAAGAAGTAGAATTAAAAGATTAGATGAAATTGAAAAAATGGAAGCTGATGGTACTTTTGATTTATTACCTAAAAAAGAAGTAGTTAATATCAAAAAAGAATATGAAAAATTAAATAAAAACTTAAGAGGAATCCGTGAGATGAAAAAAGCTCCACAAGCAATGGTTATTGTTGATCCTCGTAAAGAAGAAATCGCAATTAAAGAAGCTCATATTCTAGGAATCCCTGTATTTGGTATAGTAGATACTAACTGTGATCCAGATGTTGTTGATTACGTTATTCCAGGAAACGATGATGCAGTTCGTGCTGTTAAATTAATCATAGGAGCACTTACTAACGCTATCGCTGAAGTTAATGGTAATGAAGTAATTGATTACGTAACAGAAGATGAAAAAACAAAAGATTTCAAAAAGAATTCAAAAAAATCTTTCAAAGAAGATAAGAAAGAATTCAAAAAAGAAGTAAAAGAAGAAAAAAAAGTTGTTAAAGAAGAAAAGAAGGAAGTAGAAGAAGTTAAAGAAATTTCAAAAGAAGAAACTACTGACTTATCTAGTCTTACTTTAGCTGACTTAAAAGCAAAAGCAAAAGAAGCTGGAATTAAAGGTTATTCTACTATGAAGAAAAGTGAATTAGTAGAAGCATTAAATAAATAAGGATAATTAATAATTGTCCTTTTTCTAAATATAAGGAGGATTTAAAATGTATAAAGCAAGTGATGTAAAAGAATTAAGAGAAAAGACTCAAGCTGGTATGCTTGATTGTAAAAAAGCTTTAGAAGCATGTGAAGGAGATATGGATAAAGCAATCGACTGGTTACGTGAAAAGGGTATCTCTAAAGCTGCTAAAAAAGAAGGAAGAGTAGCTGCTGAAGGTGTATGCCAAATTATAACTTCAGGAAATGAAGCTGTTATCTTAGAAGTTAACTCTGAAACTGATTTCGTTGCAAAAAATGAAGAATTTACTAAATTCGTTGATTATGTAGCAAATCTTATTTTAAAAAATGATTTCAGTGATGTTGATTCATTATTAAACTATAATGATGAAGGAACAACTGTTAATGACAAATTAATTAACATTATTTCAACTATTGGAGAAAAAATAAGCATTAGACGTTTTAAGAAGGTAGTTAAAAACGATAATGAAGTGTTTGGAGCATACAAACATATGGGTGGTAGAATTGGTAGTTTAGTTGTTTTAGAAAACACTACTGAAGAAGTTGCTAAAGATGTAGCAATGCATGCTGCTGCTATGAATCCAACTGCTATAACAAGAGAAGAAGTTCCAGCTGAAATGGTTGAACATGAAGCTCACGTTATCAAAGAACAAGTTATGCAAGAAGGAAAACCAGCTGAAATAGCTGAAAAAATGGTTACTGGTAGATTAAATAAATTCTATAAAGAAATTTGTTTAGAAGAACAACCATTTGTTAAAGATAGTGGTATGACAGTTCTTGATTATGTTAAAAATAATGGTGGTAAGATTGTTTCAATGACTAGATTTGAAGTAGGAGAAGGAATCGAAAAGAAAGAAGAAAACTTTGCAGAAGAAGTAATGAACCAAATTAAAGGATAATTAATGAAAAAATTAGTAGTAATTTTTCTAATACTTATTATATTTACAACAGGTTGTTCTGTTAAAAAAGTAGAAGAATTAACAGATAGTGAAAAGTTTGCTAAAGAATATAATGTTAGTAAAAATAATCCATTTGTTTATTCTAGTTATAAAGATATAGTTACTATTTTAGAAAGTGGAACAGGACTTATTTTACTTGCTAATTCTGATGATGAAGGAAGTATAGAAGCTGTAGGACTAATAAATAGTGAAGCTAAAAAATTATCTATTAAAGAAATTAATTATTATAATCTTGATACTTTAAAGAATAAAGAAAAAGGTAAATATAAAAGACTAAAAATGGAACTAAAAGAAGATATTTCTGATTTTGATTTTGAAATTCCTCTTTTAGTTGCTGTTAAAGATGGTAAGATAATAAACTACAGTAATTGTTTTTCAAAAGAAGAGGAATTATCTAGTGAATATCTTACTAAGAAAAGATTAAAAAGTATTAGAGAAAAGTATTCTGAAATATTGAGTTATAAAGAGAATTCTAAAAATGAGTAGAATTCTTTTTTCTTGCTATTTTTTATCTTTAATTATATAATGTAGTTATATTAAGAAGATAAGGAGTTGTTATGTATGAACAAAGATGATGAAATGAGTAATACATTTGTTGCTGAAGTAGGCCAAAAGTCAGCAATATTTAATCCAGAAAACAATGAACCAATAGAAAGTTTGGAAGAAACTACCTTTCCAGAAGTTAAAATTGATCCACCAAAGGATATGCCTAGTGTTTTAGAAAATGATAAACCAGATTTGACAGAAAAAGAACAAGAATTAGAAAAAAGTGATAATAATAATGATGAGGAGGATGATGAATTTCTAGAATCTAAGAAAAAGAAAAAAAATAAAAAGAGAAATCCATTTATAACATTTCTAATTATAATTGTTTGTTTAGCTTTGGGAGCTTTTGGAAGTTATTATTATTTTGAAATTTTTAATAAAACTAGTGATGATAAAACTTCAACAGAACAAAAAAATACAAATAATAGTGTGGTTCAAAAAGAAGATACAGAAGAAATTTTACCAACAAGCACTTATATTGAAAAGTTAATTGAAAAATATGATACAACTGAAACTCAATATAAACCAGTTATTTATCAAAATTTATATTCTAAAGATAAAATTATGGCTTCTGATTTAGATAATGAATATGTTCAAAAATTAGGTGTTGCTAATATAAGAAATAGTTTCTATTTTACTGAGGATGAACTAAATAACAGTTTAGCTGAATTATTTGGAAAAGATAAATTTAAGGCAGTAGAAAAGGAAATAGAATTTACAAATGATTGTAGCACTTATAAATATAATAATAAATCATATACACTAGAAGTTAATACTGGATGTGGTGGAACATCTACTTTAACAATGAAAAGAAAAATAGTTAAAGCAGAAAAAAAAGATAATAATTTGTATGTTAATGTAGCAGTTGCACTAACAGATGGAAATAAAATTTATAAAGGTTATGATGGAGAAAAAGCAACAGATGAACTTGCAGATTATACATACCAAACATTTGATATTGAAAAAGATTATGCTAAATTAAATCAATATAAATATACTTTTGATTATGATAAAGATAATAATAATTATTATTTAGAAAGTATAGAATTAGTTAAGTAGAAATTATTTCTACTTTTTCTTTATTTTATAATTTTAATATATTATAATAATACTTAAGGAGAGATGAAAATGAATGAAACAATTATTTCTTTAGCAAAAGAAAAAATGAATAAAACAATAGAATCATATGAACAAAGACTTAGAACAGTAAGAGCAGGAAGAGCTAATCCTTCAAGTTTAGATGGTATTGTTGTATCTTATTATGGATCTATGACTCCACTTAAACAGTTAGCAACAATTTCTGTACCTGAGGCTACACAATTATTAATAAAACCATTTGATAAAGGATGTTTAAAAGATATTGAAAAAGCAATCTTTGAATCAAATTTAGGTTATACTCCAAACAATGATGGAGAATCAATTAGAATTGTAATTCCAGCACTAACTGAAGAAAGAAGAAAAGAATTAACAAAACAGGTTAAAGCTATGGCAGAAGATGCTAAAGTATCAATTAGAAATGCAAGACATGATGGTTTAGATGAAGCTAAAAAACAAGAACTTCCAGAAGATTTAGAAAAACAAGTAGAAAAAGATATTCAAGATTTAGTAAATCAATATAATAAGAAAATAGAAGAAATTTTAAAAGCAAAAGAACAAGAATTATTAACAGTCTAAAAATACTAGTAAATTTGTACTTTTTGTGATATAATACAGCTATCGATGTTGATTAAGAAGTAGTAATATAATGATTATTTTTAGAGAGTCTGTGGTTGGTGGAAACAGATAATATAATTATATGAATTCGTCTTAGGAGTCCTTATTAATAGTAAGCGTAATTCTTGCGTTAAAAGAATATAAGTGTATAGTAAGTAATAAATAACTATAAACTAAGGTGGTACCGCGATAATTCGTCCTTAGATTATAGTTATTTTTTTTGTAAGGAGGATATATATGAAATATGAACAAGTAGAAGAAGTTAAAAAACTATTAGAAAAAGATATGGATACTATTTCTAATATGGATGAACTTAATGAGTTAAAAGTAAAGTATTTAGGTAAAAAAGGACTTATAACTAATCTCAATCAATTAATAAAAGAAATTCCAAATGAAGAGAAAAAAGAGTTTGGAGGAAGTGTCAATGAAGTTAGAAGTGTTTTTACAGAATTTTATGAAAATAGAAAAAATGCTTATGAAGAAGAGATTCTTAATAAAAAATTAGCAAGTGAAGCTATTGATATATCACTTCCTGCTACTAAAGTAGCAAGTGGTGCTCCTAGTATCTTAGAAAAACTAGTAGAAGAAGTCGAAGAAGTTTTTATGTCTATGGGATATGATGTAGTGGATGGACCTGAAATAGAACTTGATAAATATAACTTTGAAATGTTAAATATTCCAAAGGGACATCCAGCTAGAGATGCTCAAGATACATTCTATATAGAAGGAGAAGAAGTTTTACTTAGAAGTCAAACTTCACCAGTTCAAGTTCGTACAATGTTAAAAGGAAAAGGAGAAGTTCCAATTCGTGTAATTTGTCCTGGAAAAACTTATAGAAGAGATGATGATGATGCAACTCATTCACATCAATTTATGCAAATAGAAGGATTATTAGTTGATAAAAATATTTCTTTATCAGACTTAAAAGGTACAATCGATGTTTTAGTAAAAAAATTATTTGGACCTGAAACAGAAACACGTCTTCATCCAAGTTATTATCAGTTTACTGAACCATCTGTAGAAGCAGATATTAGTTGTTTTAACTGTCATGGAGCAGGATGCAATATTTGTAAAAATACAGGTTGGATTACTGTAGCAGGAGCAGGTGTAGTTCATCCAAATGTTTTAAAGATGGGAGGATATGATCCCGAAAAATGGAGTGGTTTTGCTTTCGGATTTGGATCAGAACGACTTGCAATGTTAAAATATGGAATCAATGACTGTAGAGTTTTCTATAATACAGATTTAAGAGAAGAAAAAGTATTTGATAGAAAGGAGAAAGATTTAAATGATTAGTTTAGAGTGGGTAAGTGATTACATTGATATATCAGACCAAGATTTAAAAGAATTAGCTGTAAAAATTACACAATCAGGTATTAATGTTGAAAAAGTAATTACTAATCATATTGATAACTTAGTTATTGGAGAAGTAATCTCTTGTGTTGAACATCCTGATAGTGATCATTTACATGTATGTATGGTTGATGTTGGTAAGAGTGAAGCTATTCAAATAGTTTGTGGAGCACCTAACGTACGTGAAGGATTAAAAGTAATCGTTTCTCTTCCAGGAGCAGTTTTACCAGGTGATTTTGAAATTAAAAAGGGTAAAATTCGTGGAGTAGAGTCAAATGGAATGATTTGTGCTTTATATGAGTTAGGTTTAGAAGAAAAAAATGATGAAACTTATGCCAAAGGAATTGAAGAATTAGATAGTAGTGCTAAAGTAGGAGAAGATCCTTTAAAATATTTAGGACTTGATGATACATTATATGAATTAGATATTCATAAACATAGAAATAATGATTGTTATTATCATATTGGTTTTGCTTATGAAATAGGGGCTATTCTAAACAGAAAAGTTAAGCTACCAGAAGATAGTTTCAAAGAAAGCGATGACTCTATTAATAATCATTTTAGTCTAGATGTTGAAACAGAAAAGTGCCCTTACTATACAGCAAGAATGGTAACTAATGTTAAGATTAAAGAAAGTCCAGATTTCATTAAAAAAAGACTTGTAAGAGCAGGTATGAGACCTATTAATAATGTTGTAGATATTTCTAATTATGTAATGTTAGAATATGGACAACCACTTCATTTCTTTGATAAGAAAAAATTAGGAGATAAAATCTTAGTAAGAGATGCTAAAGAAGAAGAAAAAGTAATTACTTTAGATGGAAAAGAAAGAGTTTTATCACCTTCAGATATAGTAATAACAGATGGAGAAAAACCAGTTTGTATCGCAGGAGTAATGGGTGGAGAAAATACAGAAGTAGATGATAATACAACTGATATCTTAATCGAAGCAGCAATCTTTGATCCTGTTAGTATTAGATACACAGCTTCAAAACTTGATCTTAGAAGTGAAGCTTCAATTAGATATGGTAAAGGACTTAGTTTTGAATACACTGATAAAGCTTTAAATCGAGCTTGTCATTTACTTGAAAAGTATGCTGATGCTGAAGTGCTTACAGATGTTGTTAAATATGATAAAGTTGATAAAAGTGTTAAAACAGTAGAATTTAGTCCAGAAGATATTAATAAATTACTTGGAATCAAAATAGATGAAGAAGATATGAAAGTTGAACTTGGAAGATTAGACTTTGATTATGGATATAATGATGGTAAGTTTAAAGTTACAATTCCAAGAAGAAGATTAGATATTGATCCATATGTTAATGATATAGCAGAAGAAATTGGAAGACTTTATGGATATCAAAATTTAGTTTCAACACTTCCTGTTGTTCCTATTAGAAGAGGAGATTATATAGGAGATGTTAAGTATCGTAAAGAAATATCTAAAAGACTTAGAAGATTAGGTTTAAATGAAGCTAAAACTTATACTTTGGTTTCACCTGATATGGCTAAATTATTTGACTATGAACATAAAGAAAAAGTAATTTTACCAAATCCAATGAGTATAGATAAGAGCGTTGTAAGAACATCAATTATTCCTTCACTTCTAAATGTATATACTTATAATAAAAAACGTAAGGTTAAAGATATCTTACTTTACGAAGTTGCTAAAACATATGATAAATCATATAATGAAGAAAGTAAAATTGCAGGATTATTAGCAGGTAATTATATTTCTAATGGTTGGGACTTTTCAAAAAAAGTAGATTTCTATTTAGTAAAAGGAATCGTAGAAGATTTACTTGATTATATGGGATTTAAAAATAGATATAGTTTTGTTAAAGAAAAAGTAGATGACTTACATCCAGGAATTAGTGCTAAAATCTTATTAGATAGAAAAGAAATTGGTGTTATTGGTCGAGTTCATCCTAAAGTTTTAAAAGATGAAGTATATGTATTTGAACTTTCTTTACAAGCTTTAATGTCTAATATAAAACCATTAAAATATAAGGAAGCTTTAAAATATCCTGGTATTGAAAAAGATATGGCTTTCATTTTAGATAAAGATATTATGGCAGATAGTGTTACTTCAACAATCAGACATGCTGGTGGAAGACTTCTTTCAGATATTAAAGTATTTGATGTTTATACAGGAGAAAATGTAGGTAAAGATGAAAAATCAATTGCTTTTTCTTGTATGTTTGAAGATAAGAGTAGAACTTTAACAGATGAAGAAGTAATGACTGTATTTAATAACATCATAGAAAAAGTAGAAAATACTCATAATGCTAAATTAAGAGATAAGTAAAAGGTACAATTAAAGTACCTTTTTCTTTGTAAAGTAGTTATTTTATGTGTTCTTTGTTATTTACAAAGCAAGATAAATCAGCTATAATTTTAGCTAGAATGGATGTGTTTTTATGAAAAAGAAACAAGCAAAAGATCTAAATAAAAAGATAAATAAATTGGGTTTGTGCGTATTAATATTAAGTATAATTATTTGTGTGTTTGCAGTAAGTTATGCTATATGGACAAAAGTTTATGAAGGAAAAAAAGTCAATTTAATTGAAACAGCAACGCTAATATTGACATTAGATGAATCCTTAGATAATGCTATATCACTAGTAAATGCAGTTCCAGTGTCAGATGATAAAGGTCTTACTTTTGATGCATATACATTTAAACTTAAAAATTCTGGTACAGTTGGTGCTAATTATCGCTTAATGATTGTGAATGATACGGATACATATCAAAAAGATGGATGTATTAATAGCAAATTGGATTGGTCAAATATAAGATATTCATTTCAAAAAAATAATGAAGCTTCTATCAAAGGAACTTTAGCAGATACTGCTGGTATCTTAGATTTAGGTGAAATTGCAAAAGGAGAGGTCAATTCTTATTCATTAAAACTTTGGATAAAAAGCAGTGCTACTAATGAAATAATGAATCAACATTTTCATGGAGTTATTAAAGTAGAGGCAATTCAAGAAGATCAAAAATTGGAAGATTAAAACTATGCAATATCTTCTTTTTTTTCTAAAAATAACATAAAATTATGATATAATGATATAGGACGTGATAGAATGAAAGTAGTTATCTGCGCTGGAGGTACAGGAGGACATATTTATCCTGCTTTAGCAATAATTAATAAAATTAAAGAAAAAGAACCACTTAGTCAGTTTTTATATATAGGTACAACAAATAGAATGGAAGCAGAATTAATTCCAAAATTAGGCATAAAATTTGTTGGAATTGAAATGGAAGGCTTAGATAGAAAGAATGTATTTAAAAATATAGGAGTTTTTATTAAATATAAGAAAGCAATCAAAGAAGCAAAAAAAGCAATTAAAGAATTTGATCCTCATATAGTTATTGGAGCTGGTGGATATATTACAGCACCAGTTTTGATAGCGGCTCATAAACTAAAATATAAAACTCTAATTCATGAGCAAAATTCAGTGCCAGGAGTTTCTAACAAATTGCTATCAAGATATGCTGATAAAATTTGTGTTTCTCTACCTAGTACGGTAAAGGATTTTCCAAAAGATAAAGTTATTTATACTGGTAATCCTAGAAGTGAAGAAATTATTTCTACAAAAAAGATAGACAAAGAACAGTTTGGGTTAAATAAAGATAAAAAACTAGTAGTTATCGTTATGGGTTCTCTTGGTTCTACTACTATGACAGAAAAACTAAAGCAATTAATTCCCGCTTTTAATAATAAAAATTATCAAGTTATTATTATTACAGGTAAAAAATACTATGATTCATATAATAATATTTCTATTCCTAAGAATGTAGCATTGCTTCCTTTCTTAGATAATCTTATTGGACTTTTGAAATCAACTGATTTATTAATTTCAAGAGCAGGAGCATCAACTATTGCAGAAATAACTGCAATAGGATTACCTTCAATACTTGTTCCTTCTCCTTATGTAACTAATAATCACCAATATAAAAATGCCAAAGAACTAGAAGAATTAGGAGCTGTAGAGTTAATAGAAGAAGATGATTTTTTTTATACAAGTATTATTCCTAGAATTGATGCTATTTTAGAAAATAAAGTTTTATATAATAAAATGAAAGAAAGTTCTTTGAAATTAGGGGTTAGAGATTCAGCTACTAGAATTTATCAAGAAATTAAGAAAATTGTTAAGGATGATTAGAAGATGAGTGAATGGTTAACAGATTTAAAACAACTTAATATAGGGAAAATTGAAACAGATACTTCCTTAAAAAAATTTACTACTTATAGAGTAGGTGGAAAAGCCAGATGTGTTATTTATCCTAAAAACACAGAAAATCTAGTTAAGTTAATGAAATTTATTAGATCAAGAAATATAAAATATAAGATGTTAGGAAATGGTTCAAATTTGATTTTTAGTGATGATTTATTTGATGGCATTTTAATTAAACTAACTGAATTTGATAATATTGAAGTAACTAATAATAAAATTAAAGTAGGGGCAGGTTATTCTTTAATGAAGCTTTCTCGTGTTGCTTTAAAAAATTCATTAACAGGACTAGAGTTTGCTGCTGGTATTCCTGGAACTGTTGGAGGAGCAATATTCATGAATGCAGGTGCTTATAAAAGCGACATGGGTTATATTGTCCAATCAGTAAAAGTTTTAACAAAAGATTTTAAAATAGTAGAACTTGAAAATAAAGAAATGAATTTCCATTATCGTACATCTTTCCTTCAAAAACATCCAGATTATATTTGCTTAGAGGCAATTATTCGTCTAGAAAAAGGAAAGAAAGATGCAATAGAAGAAGTAATGAAAAGTCGTTTAAAAAGAAGAGTAGAGTCTCAACCCCTTAATTATCCAAGTGCAGGAAGTGTTTTTAGAAATCCAACTGGTATGTTTGCTGGAGAACTAATTGAAAAGTGTGGTCTAAAAGGATATAAATTAGGTGGGGCTATGATAAGTGATAAGCATGCTAACTTTGTTATTAATACGGGTGATGCAAAAGCATCTGATGTAAGAGATTTAATTAATATAGCAAGAGAAAAAGTAAAAGCAGAATATAATGTTGATTTAAGAGTAGAACAAGAATTTGTAAATTGGGAGTAAGCTATATGGCAAAGAAACTAGTGAAAAAGAAAAAATTAAGAGTATTTAGATTATTTCTAGGTCTTTTGATACTAGCTTTTTTTGCTTTATTAATATATTTGTTACTACATACAAAAATAAAAAATATTATTATTAAAAACACTAATTATTTAAATGATGATTATATTATAGAACTTGCAGATATTAAAGATTATCCATCGTTTTTTCTAACTAGAAGTAGTTTGATTGAAGAAAAATTAGAAAAAAGCCCATACATAAAAAAGGCAACAATTAAAAAGAAATTTTATAATGTCTTAGAAATAGATATAGAAGAAAATACTCCCTTGTTTAGCTATGAGGTTAATCATACTATTATCTTTGAAAATAAAAAAAGTATAAAAGAAGATGAAGAAGTAACTTTATTTAGAATTCCAAGACTTATGAATTATGTACCAGATACTAAGTATGATATGTTAATAAAAGGATTAAAGAAAATAGATAAAGATATTCTAGGAAAAGTATCAGAAATAACATATACACCTAATGAATTTGATAAAGATAGATTTTTATTATATATGGATGATGATAATAGTGTTTATTTAACTCTAACTAAATTCAGAATGTTAAATTACTACAATAAAGTATTAACTCAATTAGATGGGAGAAAGGGTGTATTATATTTAGATAGTGGTAATCATTTCCAAATAAAAGAATAGGAAGATACTGATAGAATGTATCTTCTTTTTAGTATAAATTAATCTTGTTCTAAAAATTAATTTATAGTATAATAATATTGTTAAGATTGGAGTGATAATATGAATGACTATTATACTAGTATTGAGCTTGGTACTGATACTATTAAGATACTAGTTTGTCAAAAGGTAGATGATGATTTTCATGTTATTGCCCAAGTGTGTGAAAAATCACAAGGAATAAAAAAGGGAATTATTGTTGATACGAAACAGGCTATAACATCTGTAAAAAAGGCTCTTAAAAAGATAAATGAAATGCTTCAGATAAAAATTACTAAGGCAATAGTGTGCATTCCTGCAATTGACTGTAGAATGGATATTGTTGTAGGAAGTTGTGATGTTATTGACTATCAAGAAATAACTGGTGAAGATGTTTCAAATGTTTTAAAAGATGCTTTAATAGGTCATGTCTATGATGATGAAGAACTTATTACTGCAGTACCAATAAGTTTTAAAGTAGATGAAGAAGATAATATAAAAGATCCTAAAGGAATGGCTGGTAAATCTATTGAGACAAGAGTTTTAATGACAACTTCTCCTAAAGATTTAGTATACAAAATACTTGAAGTATTAAAATTAAGCGGTATTGATGCAATTGATGTTTGTTATTCTACTACTGGGGATTATTTTGCTATTAGAAATGATAATCTTGACAAACAAGTAGGAGCAATTGTTAATATTGGAGAAGATAAGACTACTATTTCTGTTTTTAATAAAGGGATTATGATTAAAAATAAAGTTATCAGTGTTGGAAGTAGAAATATAGATAATGATATATCTTATATTTACAAAACAAGTAAGGAAGATTCTAGATTTTTAAAAGAAAATTTTGTTGTGTCTTCTGCAAGGTATGCAGATGTTAACGAAACTCACAAAGTTAGGTTAGATACTGATGAAATAAAAGAAATTAGTCAACTAGAATTGTCAAAGGTAGTAGAAGCAAGACTAATAGAAATATTAAATTTGATAAAAAATGAGTTAAAAAACTTAACAAAACGAGAAATACGTTATATAATTATAACAGGTGGTGTATCAGAACTTGCAGGATTCCAATATTTATTAGAAGATGAGCTTGGTATAAAAGCAAGAGTATGCAATATGACTACCATGGGAATTAGACATAATAAATATAGTAGTGTTTTTGGAATTATTAAGTATTTTGATACTAAACTTAATTTACGTGGAAAACAAACTAATATGTTGAGTGAGTCTGATATAGAAAGTTTAATAACAATTAGAGAAACAAAAGGAAGTAATGACAATAATATTATAAATAAAGTATTCGGTCGTTTTTTTGAAAATTAAGGAGGAACAGGTATGATAGGCGGATTAGAAATGGATCAGTTAGCCAAGATTAAGGTAATAGGTCTTGGTGGTGGTGGCGGTAACGCTATCAATAGAATGGTTGAATCTGGTGTTAAGGGAGTAGAATTTATTGCAGCTAACACAGATTTACAAGTATTAAACAGTTCTAAAGCAGATGTTAAAATCCAAATAGGAGCATCTCTTACAGATGGATTAGGAGCGGGAGCAAGACCAGAGATTGGTAAAGAAGCTGCTGTTGAATCTAAGAAAGAAATAGAAGATGCTTTAGCAGGAGCAGATATGGTATTTGTTACTTGTGGAATGGGTGGAGGAACCGGAACAGGTGCAGCTCCAGTAGTTGCAGAAATTGCTCAAGCTTTAGGCGCACTTACAGTAGCAATTGTTACTAAACCTTTCTCATTCGAAGGTAAGAAGAGAATGCAAAATGCTTTAGAAGGATTAGAAGAATTAAAGAAACATGTAGATACTTTAATCGTTATTCCAAATGATAGATTAAGAGAAATTATTGATAAAACAACACCAATGCTTGAAGCATTTAAAGAAGTTGATAACGTATTACGTCGTGGTGTTCAATCAATTTCTGATTTGATTGCTGTAGTTGGACTTGTTAACCTAGACTTTGCAGATGTTAAAGCAGTAATGGAAAAGAGTGGTCATGCTATTATCGGTATTGGTATCGGTATGGGAGAAGATAGAGCAATAGAAGCTGCTAAACAGGCAGTATCATCACCACTACTTGAAACATCTATTGAAGGAGCAACTGATGCAATTATTAATATTACAGGTGGAGTTAACTTAACATTATTTGAAGCAGAACAAGCAGCAGAAGTTGTACGTGCAGCAGCAAATACTGATATTAACACAATCTTTGGTTCTGTTATTAATGAAAACTTATCTGATGAGGTAATTGTTACCGTTATAGCTACAGGTTTTGATAAAAAAGGTAGAGAAATAGAAAGTAGCCAGCCTGTATATAGCAATGTTCAACAAACAAGAAGAACTCAAAGAGTTGAACCAGAAATGGTATATCAATCTACACCAACTAGTGAAGTTTTAACACCAATTGGTGATGATGATTCTTCATCAGATGATTCAGAATTTGATTTACCTCCGTTTTTAAAGGATAGAAATTACTAATATAAATCAAGCAAAATTTGCTTGATTTTTTCTTTTCTAGTGAGAACTATAATAAAATTAGCACTTGTTAATAGTAATTATAATTATTACTTGTTGATATTCTTAGAATGTATACAAAATAATTGGTTTAAGCCTAATACTTTTTTCTTTGAAATATTATCTTTTAGTGTTATAATTTTTATAGATAGGAGTAAGATATAATGGCAAAGAAAAAGAAAAGAAAAGAGTCTAAGAAAAGTTTTGAGCATGCTGCTGAATTATATGGAATTTTACTTGTATTAATTGCTATATTAGGACTTGGAAAATATGGTGTAGTAGGTAGATTTATAACTTCATTTTCAATTTTTCTATTTGGTTCAATTTATATGCTATTTTTAGTTTCTGTTTTAATAATAGGTGCATATTTAGTAGTTAAAAGAGAGTGGCCTGACTTTTTTACAACTAAACTTATTGGAATATATGTATTTACATTAGGACTGTTAATTCTAATGCATCAAGGTTTTATAGAAAAAGAAAGTAATATGATGAGTATTTTTAAAGAAACAATTAACGAGTTAGTTGGTGGTTTTAATAGTATTATGAATACTGGAACACTTACTGATCTTACGGCTGTAGGGGGAGGAATCATCGGTGGAGTTTTTGCAATCCTTTTTGATGCTTTATTTTCATATACCGGAATGCAAATAGTATCATGGACCTTAATTGGCTTAGGTTTCTTATTATTTGTTGGTTTCTCTTTATTTGATACTTTAAAAGAAAAATATAAAAATAGAACCCCAAGAGAGAAGAAGGAAAAAGTTAAAGATAAATCCAAAGGTGTTATCATCAAAGATGGTACAGAAGAGATTACTACTGAATTAAAAGATGAAGGAAAACATATAAAAATATCTAGTATCGATGAAATAACTAAAGTAGAACAAACAAAATCTTCTGAAGAAAGTATTACTGATTCTAAGACAGAGGCTAAGTCTTCTACTAATAAAGCTTATAAATTACCGACTATTGATTTGCTTGATAAACCTAAGAAGAAAAACAAAGCTACAGATAATAGTGTAATAGAAAAAAATATTGAGACTTTAGAGAATGTCTTAAAAGATTTTAAAATTAGTGGTAAAGTAGTTGAAGTCCATATTGGTCCAACAGTTGTTCAATATGAACTTAAAATTGCTAGTGGTACAAGGGTTAATAAAATTACAAGTATTAATAGAGAAATTTCTTTAGCTCTTGCTAAAAAAGACGTTAGAATTGAAGCCCCAATTCCTGGTAAGGATACTGTTGGAATTGAGTTTGCTAACGATACACCATCACCAGTTAGTTTTTATGAAATCATGGATAGTCCTAAAATGAAAAGTTCTGGTGATAAAAAACTTATGGTACCACTTGGTAAAAGTATTATGGGGGACATTGGTGTTTGTGAAATTAATAAAATGCCGCATCTGCTTATAGCAGGAACTACAGGTTCAGGTAAATCTGTTTGTGTTAATGGAATTATTTGTTCAATTTTAATGAGAGCAAAACCAGAAGAAGTAAAACTTGTTATGGTAGATCCTAAGGTTGTTGAACTTTCAGTTTATAATGGAGTTCCCCATCTATTAAGACCAGTTGTCACAGATCCTAAACAAGCATCAATTGCCCTTGCTAAAATGGTTGCTGAGATGGAAAGAAGATATCAAGTGTTTAGTGAGTCTAAAACAAAAAACATTGAAGGATATAACGCTTATATTGAAAAAGAAAATGCTAAAATTACAGATGTTGAAGCTAAAAGAGAAAAAATGCCATATATAGTTATTATTATCGATGAGTTAGCTGATTTAATGATGGTTGCTGCAAAGGAAGTAGAAGATTCAATTTTAAGAATTACTCAAAAAGCACGTGCTGCTGGAATGCATTTAATAGTTGCAACACAACGTCCATCAACTGAAGTAATCACAGGATTAATTAAAGCTAATATTCCATCACGTATAGCATTTTCTGTTGGATCTGGAATTGATTCTAGAACGATTCTTGATCAAACAGGGGCAGAAAATCTTTTAGGAAAAGGAGATATGTTATTTTTACCAATTGGAATGAACTCTCCACTTCGTATTCAAGGTTCATTTATTACAGATGATGAAATAAAAAGAATAATTGACTACACAATTTCACAACAAAAAGCTCAGTATGATGAGTCTATGATGAATTTGGATGTTTCAAGTAGTGATAAAAGTGCATCTCAAATAGAAGATATGAATCAACAAGAAGAATATGATGACCCATTATACAATGATATTGTTGAATTTGTTATAAGTACGCAAAAAGCAAGTGCCTCACTTTTACAAAGAAAATTTAAACTAGGATACAATCGCGCCGCAAGAATTATAGATTTATTAGAAGAGCGAGGAATAATAGGACCATCTAATGGCTCAAAACCTCGTGAAGTTTTAGTTCAATTAAATAATAATGAAGAATAGTTAATTTTGATTATAAGGAATAGGAATAATAATATGGATAATAAAAATATAGAGAGTATAAATAAAAAACGTAAAATTACTTTAGTCATTAGTATTTTACTATTGTTGATTTTAATTATAGGTAGCACATATGCTTGGTTTAAACTTAAAGTCACTAGTGCAACTTCTAACATAATTAATGCTGGTGGGATCCAAATTGAATTAAAAGAGTTTGATGATAATACAATTCTTTTACAAAATCAAGTACCAATAAGTGATACTAGGGGTTTACAAACAAAAGAATATATATTTGAATTAAAAAATACTGGTAGAGATAAAAGATACACTATTTACTTAGATGATTTAGCTCTTAATACAAATGAAGTAAGAATGGATGATAAGAATGTTAAATATAATATCATGAAAAATAACCAATCATTAAAAACTGAATTATTATCCTTAACAGGAACAAATCCTAACCGTATTATTGAAACAGGAGTTATTAGTAAAGAAACTATTAATTATAAACTAAGATTATGGATAGATAAAAATGCTTCTAATGATGTTATGGGTACTGTATTTTATGCAAAAATTAGAGTGGAAGCAGTTGATGTAGCCGCTTAGTGATAAAAATATTAAATCAGAAAATTAATTTTTTCTGATTTTTTTTCATATATTTATAATAGGTGAGGAGTATGTCAAAGGAAACATTTAAAAAGTTTGTTAGAAATTATCCTGAATTAGGTAGTAGTGTAATGGAAAATAAAACTACTTGGCAAAAATTGTATGAACTATATGAACTATACGGTGAAGACAATAGTGTATGGGAAAAATATATCAAAAAAAGTCCTAAAACAAATACCATAGATACTAGAGATTCATCATTTTCAGAACTTATAAATATGATTAAAAAAGTGGATTTGGATTCTGTTCAAAAAGGTGTTAACAATCTTCAAAAAACAATAGGATTACTTCAAGATATTGGAATAGGTTCGAAGACAAAAGTTCCAACATATGAACCAAGACCAATGTATAAGTATTTTGATGACTAATGGATATTAAGACTCAAATAATAGTTAGGTCTAATCCTAATATATATAGATTTTTAAGAGAAGAATCTTATTGGTACAAATATTTAAATAGAGATCCTAATTCAATTAAAGATTTAGAAAAGGCTATGAAAACTAAATACAAGTTAACAACAGAAGATAAATTAGAAAAAATAAATCAAAGTATGAGTTTAATTCATAGTTTTATGGATGTTTTAAAATAGAAATTAATTCTATTTTTTTCTTTTATATGATAAAATATCATTGGTGGTAGAAATGTCTTATATTTACGATAAATTAGAAAATGTAGAAGAAAATTTAAATTCTTTAGAACTGTTTAATAACTTAGATAAAGCTTTTTTAGAAGTAAAACAGAATCAAGAATTATTAGAAAAAATAAAAAAATATAATAAAGAACCTAGTCAAAATTTGAAAATAGATATTTATAATTACGAAGAAATCAAAAAATATAAATCACTTGAAAATGAAGTTAATTTTTTAATACTTCATATTAATGAAAAATTAAAAGAAATTGATTCTATTAGGAGTTGTAAGCATGAAAATAATTAGTGGGAGTTTAAAAGGTAGATCATTGGATGGGTTCAATTTAGAAGGTACAAGACCAACAATGGATAGAGTAAAGGAATCTTTATTTGCGATGATTCAAAATAACTTAGATAACAGTATTTGTCTTGATTTATTTTCAGGAAGTGGTAATTTAGGGATAGAAGCTATTAGTCAAGGAGCAAATAAAGTATATTTAGTTGATTCTAATAAAAAAGCTATTCAAGTAATTAAGAATAATTTAAATAAATTAAATATTGCAGATAAATGTAGTGTCATATTAGGAGATTTTAAAAAAGTTTTAAATCAATTAAATGTTAAATTTAATATTATATTTTTAGATCCACCGTATAAGACTAATTATATAGAAGAATCTATTAATTTTATTACTAAGAATAATTTACTAGAAAATAATGGATTAATAATTTGTGAAAGTGATAGTTTAGAAAAAATAGTTTATTCTTTAGATTATAGACCAATTAAGGAAAAGAAATATGGAGATAAATATATAGTAATACTTGAAAAAATATGATACCATTATAGTAATAATAGAAGGTTAGTGATGATAATGAAAAAAATGAATAATAAAGGGTTTGCTGTATCTACTATGCTTTTTGGATTATTAATAATTATTGTTTTAACTATAGGGGTTACTATTAGTATAATGGCCTTTAATCGTAAAAATAGCAAAGAATTTTCACAGACTATAGTTGATGAATTAGAAAGTAGGAAGATAGTAAATTTTAAAGTAGGGGATTATATAGAGATGACACCAACAAGGACCAATGCTAGATTAAGTACGGAAATGACAGGCTATATCAGTGACCAATCTATTAACCCTAGTAATTTGAATACATGGATTGTTATGAAAATTAATGATGATAAAACAATAGATTTAATATCTAAAGATGCTTCTAATGAA
Source organism: bacterium (assembly GCA_030531905.1). GTDB lineage: Bacteria > Bacillota_I > Bacilli_A > RF39 > UBA660 > UMGS995. The sequence continues at coordinate 35,650 of JAUNMG010000006.1, forward strand.
AAAATATACTTTGGTGGTATTAATGGATATCAAAAATATATTGAAACATTAAATGATATAGCTAATTTTTATCAAAATAATAAATATACAGTTGGAGCTAGATATCCGGGATATGATATTAATGGTAAACAAACAGAAACTATAACTGACACTTCATTATTCAATTTAAATAAAGCTCCAAAAGAATCATCAACTGATGATAATATAACAGAAGAAGAAGAAAAACAAGGCTTGGGGGATGTTGGCTATAAAAGTGATTTAGAAATTCTTAAAACTTTAGTGAACACCACTACCATTCCTAAGTCATATTGGTTAGCTTCTCGTTATTATAAATATTTATCTAATAGTCTTGGTAGTATATGGTACTTTCAGGGTCGCTATTATGATGGTGAGGTTAATTCTCTTAGTTTTCATTATTGTGGTACATCGGAGTGTCATGATAGTCATATGAGTAAATCTGTCCGTCCGATAGTTATTATAAACTCATCTGTTAAGGTTAAAAGTGGAACTGGAACTGGTAACGATCCATATAAGTTAGATTAAAGATGTTATCCATCTTTTTTTTAAAATAAAATTAGCAAAAACTGTTGACAAGTGCTAATTAATAGTCATATAATGTATTTAGCACTCGTAGAATATTAGTGCTAGGAGGTAGTTGTTAATGTTAACGAAACGTCAGGAAAATATTCTAAAGCTGATAGTTGAACATTATGTTAAACTTGCAAAACCAATTAGTTCAAATTCAATTTGTAAGAAATTAAAGTGTTCTAGTGCAACAGTAAGAAATGAGATGGTATCCTTAGAAGAAGCTGGTTTACTTGAAAAAACTCATACTTCTTCAGGAAGAATTCCTAGTGAGAATGGTTATCGTTATTATGTAGATAATCTTATGGAATTAAAAAAAATGAATGCTGAAGATATGTTAAAGCTTCAAATAATATTCCATAATAATCAGTTACCATTATCTGATTGTATTACAAAGAGCTTGCAAGTTATTTCTGATATGACTAGTTATGCTACTATTGTTTTAGGTTCATCTTCTCATGATAATATGCTTAAGCAAATAGAAGTAGTTCCAATTGATGATGTTAGTATGATTGTAATAATTGTTACTGATAAAGGTCATGTAGAACATAAAGAAATAAGATTAGAAGGTGTTTCATTAGATGATATTAAAAAGACTGTTGTTCTAATTAATAATTTAATTATAGGTACACCAATAGATGAAGTTAGTACTAAACTAGAGTATGAAATTAAACCAATTATTGGTCGCTATGTTACTGAACATGAAAGACTTTATAATGCTTTCTATAATGTATTTAGTGATTTTTCTACAAATGATATTAATGTAGTAGGACGTACTAAATTCTTGGAACAACCAGAGTTCACTAGTGTTTCAAAAATCAAGAATATCTTTGAAAAGCTAGATGATGAGGAAACACTTCGTGAAATAGAAAAAGACGATGATAACAACATTAAAATCTATATTGGAAAAGAAAATAATATTGATGAAGATGTAACAGTCATAAAGACAAAATTTAAAAATGGAAATGAGGAAGGAACTCTTGCTATCGTTGGTCCTAAGAGAATGGACTACGAAAGAGTTGTATCAATGCTTGAATTTATTAAAGATCAAGTAGAAGATAATTAGAAAGGTGATGCAAATGACAGATAATAAAGAAGAAGTTAAAGAAGAAATAAAACAAGAAGAGAAACATGAAGATTGCAAATGCAAAGAAAATGATAAAAAATGTTGTCATGAACATAAAAAGCATAATCATGATAATAATAAATTAAAAGAAAAAGAAGCAGAAATTGAAAAATTAAAGAAAGAGTTAGAAGAATCTGTTAAGAAGGTACAATATGCTCAAGCAGAACTTGTAAATTATCGTAAAAGAAAAGATGATGAAGTAGCTAGTTATAAGAAATATTGTAATCAGGATTTAATTACAGAACTGATTCCAATAGTTGATAACTTTGAAAGAGCAATTAGTCTAGATGATAATAATTTAACTGATGAGTTATCAAAATTCTTACATGGATTTAAGATGATGTATGCATCTCTAACTGAGGTTTTAAGAAAGTTTGGAGTTGAAGAAATCTCACGTGCTGGAGAAGTATTTGATTCTAATTTAGAAGAAGCATTAATGACTGATAATATTGATTCTGTTGATGATGATATCGTAACAGAAGTATTATTAAAAGGTTATAAATTGAAAGACAGGGTAATAAGACCTGCTTCAGTAAAAATAAATAAAAAAGATTAATTATAAAGGAGAGATAAATTATGGCAAAAATTATAGGTATCGATTTAGGTACAACAAATTCATGTGTATCAGTATTGGAAGCTGGTGCACCAAAAGTAATTCCAAACCCAGAAGGAGGAAGAACAACTCCATCTGTTGTAGCATTTAAAAAAGGAGAAAGAATTGTAGGAGATGCTGCTAAACGTCAAGCATTAACTAATCCTAACACAATTTCTTCAATCAAGAGATTGATGGGTACAAACAAAAAAGTAGAAGCAGAAGGAAAAGAATATACACCAGAAGAAGTTTCAGCAATGATTCTATCTTATATCAAAGATTATGCTGAAAGTTATTTAGGAGAAAAAGTAGAAAAGGCAGTTATTACAGTTCCAGCTTACTTTAATGATAGTCAAAGACAAGCTACTAAAAATGCTGGTAAGATTGCAGGACTTGAAGTTGAAAGAATTATCAATGAACCAACTGCTGCAGCCTTAGCTTATGGTCTTGAAAAAGAAGAAGGACAAACAATTCTTGTATACGATTTAGGTGGAGGTACATTCGATGTTTCTATCCTAGAATTAGGTGATGGTGTATTTGAAGTTAAATCAACTAATGGTAATAACCACTTAGGTGGAGATGACTTTGACCAAAGAATCATTGATTACTTAGTATCTGAATTTAAAAAAGACAATGGTATTGATTTAAGTAAAGATAAAATGGCTATGCAAAGACTTAAAGAATCAGCAGAAAAAGCAAAGAAAGACTTATCTGGAGTTTTATCTACACAGATTTCTGCACCATTTATTGCTAAGGGTGATGATGGAGAACCAGTTCACTTAGATGTAACACTTTCTCGTGCTAAATTTGAAGATTTAATTCGTGATTTAGTTGAGTCTACTCTTGAACCAGTTAAGAAAGCATTAAAGGATGCTAAGATGACAAAGAACGATATTGATAAAGTAATCTTTGTTGGTGGATCTACTCGTATTCCAATGGTTTATGATTTAGTTACTAAAGAATTAGGTAAAGAACCATCTCGTGAAGTTAACCCAGACGAAGTTGTTTCAATGGGAGCAGCAATTCAAGGTGGAGTTTTAACTGGAGATGTTAATGATATCGTATTACTTGATGTTACACCATTATCTCTTGGTATTGAAACATTAGGTGGAGTTATGACTACATTAATTCCTAGAAATACAACAATTCCAACATCTAAGAGTGAAGTATTCTCAACTGCTGCAGATAATCAACCAGCAGTAGATGTACATGTATTACAAGGTGAACGTCCAATGGCTGCAGATAATAAAACATTAGGTCGTTTCCAATTAACAAATATCCCAGCAGCACCTCGTGGAGTTCCACAAATCGAAGTTAAATTTGATATTGATGCCAATGGTATTGTTAATGTTACTGCTAAAGATCTTGGAACAAATAAAGAACAATCAATTACTATTACATCATCAACTACTTTAACTGATGAAGAAGTAGAAAAGATGATGAAAGAAGCAGAAGCTAATAAAGAACAAGATGAAAAGAGAAAACAAGAAGCAGAAGTTAGAAATGAAGCTGAACAAATGGTATTCCAAACAGAAAAATCTCTAAAAGATCTTGGTGATAAAGTAGATGCTAAAGAAAAAGAAGAAGTTGAAGGTTTAATTAAAGACTTAAAAGATGCTTTAGGTAGTGATGATATCGAAGATATTAAAACTAAGAAAGATAAATTAAGTGAAAAAGCTATGGCTCTTGCTGCTAAAGTTTATGAACAAGTAAATAAAGAAAGAGCTGAAAGTAGTGATGAAGCAACAAGTACATCAGAAGATAAAAAAGATGATAATGTCCAAGACGCTGATTATGAAGAAAAATAATAATTAATAATACAAGTGAAGTTCTAGGAAACTAGAACTTTGCTTTGTAAATAATGATTAAGGAGACACTATGCAAAAGTATAAAAATAGAAATGAAGTACCAGAAAAATATAAGTGGGATTTAACAGAACTATATAAAGATGAGCAAGAATTTTTGGAATCATATCAACAAGTTGATTATCAAATAGATGAATTAAAAAAATATCAAGGATGCACTAATAACCCTGAAATATTATATGAATACTTACAAAAAGAACTAGATACTGATACTAAATTGGAAGATTTATTATGTTATGCATATTTAATGGCTGATCAGGAATTAGATAATCAGGAAGGACCAAAAAGAAAAAATAAGGTTATCGTTTTAATTTCTAAAATAGAATCAAACACAAGCTTTTTTGCACCAGAATTACTAAAATTAACACATGAAGAATATGAAGATTTATACAAAAAAAATGAAAAGTTAAACGAATTTAGGGCTAACTTAGATGATATATATAGAAGAAAAGAGCACACCTTAACAGAGAGTGAAGAAAAAATAGCATCAGAATTGATTAATTCAATGAACCATTACAATGATATGTCATCTGAATTATTAAACAGTGAACATGATTATGGAACTGTTACTTTAGATGATGGTGAAGAAGTTGTAATTGCAAATAATAATTATGGTAATTTATTAAGAAATAAAAACGAAGATATTAGAAAAAAAGTATATTATTCTTTTAATAAAAAATTACAACAATATAGTATGAGTTCTGCTAGTTTTTTAAATTGTTATGTAAATATGAATCAAACTAATTCAAAAATTCATCACTATAATAATGCCTGGGAAAGAAGATTGTTTAATCTAAGATTAAGTGATGATGTATTTAAAACTTTGGTAAATACAACAGAAAGTAGAATAGATTCTCTTCATAACTATTATAAGCTAAGAAAGAAGGTTTTAGGTAAAGACAAGTTATATCCTTATGATTTAGCTTTGGATTTATCAGAACAAAAAGATGAATATACAATAGAAGAAGCTCAAGAATTAGTTTTAAACTCTATAAAGCCATTAGGAAAAGATTATTATAACAAATTTGAAAAAATAATTAAAAATAGAAACATTGATTATTGTCAATATAAAGGAAAGTGTAGTGGAGCATATTCATATTCTGTAGGTACACATGATTCTAAAATTTTAATGAATTTTAATGGCAACTTATCTTCTGTATCAACAATTGCTCATGAAGGTGGACATCATGTTAATTATCAATATATTAATGAATTTAATCCTTTACAATATCGCTCATCATCTAATATAGTTGCAGAAGTTGCTTCTCTTACAAACGAATGTTTATTATCTAATTATATTTCAAATAATGCTAAAACAAGGGAAGAAAAGTTAGTTGGTCTTGAAAATATTATAGAAGTAATAGTATCCAATTTATTTGGCGCAGTAAGAGAAGGTAAAATTGAACAAGAAATGTATCAATATGTATTAGAGGGGAATTCTATTACAAATGAATATATGGATAAGTTAAGTATGGAATCACTTAAACTTTATTATGGTGATGAGGTAGAAATAGATAATTTAGTTACAACAAATTGGATTAGAAGAAGGCATTATTATAGAAATTTTTACTTATATAGTTATGCGATTTGCATTAGTGTTGCTTGTAATGTAGCATCTAAAATACTAGAAAATGACTCAAAAATGTTAAATGATTATTTAGAATTTTTAAAAGTAGGTTCTAATAAAACTCCACAAGAGGCTTTTGATGTTTTGGATGTTAATCTAGAAGATAAAAAAATTTATGAAACAGCAATTGATTATTTTGATAAACTAGTTGAAAGATATAATGAAATTTTAGATAAGGAGGTATAAAAATGGCAGATAAAAGAGACTATTATGAAGTGCTTGGAGTCTCTAAAAGTGCAACTAAAGATGAGATAAAAAGTGCTTTTCGTAAGAAAGCTAAGCAATATCATCCAGATTTAAATAAAGATAATCCAGATGCAGCTGAAAAGTTTAAGGAAGCTCAAGAAGCTTATGAAGTTTTATCTGATGAACAAAAACGTAAAATGTATGATCAATATGGTCATGCTGGTGTGTCAGGTTCTGCTGGTGGAGGTTTCTCTGGATTTGGTGGTGCTGGATTTGACGCTAGTGATTTTGATTTTGGTGATATCTTTGATAATATATTTGGAGGTGGTTTTGGAGGGTTCTCATCTTCCTCATCATCTCGTAGTAGAGCAACACGTGGTTCGGACTTATTAATGGGTGTAAAACTTACTTTTGAAGAGGCTGTTTATGGTTGCGAAAAAGATATAAATATTGATGTTGTTGAAGATTGTAGCGATTGTGGTGGAAAAGGCGGTCATGGTGAATCTACTTGTGATAGATGTCATGGTAGTGGTACAATAACTTCTGAACAACGTACTATTTTAGGATCCTTTATGTCTAAAACTACTTGTCCATCATGTGGTGGAACAGGTAAGACATATGAATCTAAATGTAGTACTTGTCGAGGTAAAGGTAAAGTCAAGAAAAATAAAACAATCACTGTTAATGTTCCAGCAGGAATTGATACAGGTGATAGACTTCGTGTTTCAGGAAAAGGTAATCCTGGAAGTAATGGTGGACCAAATGGAGACTTATATTTAGAATTCCAAGTAAGTGAACATGAGTACTTTAAAAGAGATGGTGATGATATTTATCTAACCGTTCCAATCACAATAACAGAAGCAATATTAGGTTGTAAAAAAGATATTCCTACTTTATATGGTAATGTAAAATTAACAATACCAGCTGGTAGCGATTCTAATGATAAACAACGTATTAAAGGCAAGGGTATTGATAACAAGAGTAGAAGAACTAAAGGAAATATGTATATTATTTTAAATGTTGTTACTCCTAAAAAATTATCACGCGAACAAAAGAAATTAATTGAAGCTTTAGCTAAAACTGATCTAGATGATACAGTTATAGAAAAATTTGATAAATTTACAAAGAAAAATGACAAGTAATTTTGTCATTTTTTAATATATCATCGTATGAAGAATTCTTTCAGTATTTTTGAAATTTAATTTAGCAACATCCTTTAGTTTTTCTTCTCCATATTTTTCAACTAATTCTTCACCAATCTTATCAACATCTTTAGAAGCTCCTTTTAATAAAGGTAGTGAAACTTCATCACATAATTTATCGAATTCTTTTAGGAAAATATAACGACTTATAATAGAAGAAGCTGCAACTGCTAAATTTTTATCTTCTGCTTTAGTCATAAAAGTAATACCTCTTTGAATATCATTAATTCCATTTAAATATTCATAGTATCTTTTTTCTTTAGCAAATTCATCAATTATAATATAATCATATTTAGGATTTTCTTCATGAATTAATTTATATAAAGCTTTATTATGCATAATTGATTTAATTTTATTCATATTTACATCTTTAGTATATTTTTCATTGTACTCTCTATTGTTTAAAATAATACTTCTGTATTTAATTTTTTTAGCAATTTCAGGAGCGATTTTTTTGATTTTTTCATCAGTTAATTTTTTAGAATCAGTAACACCAAGTTTTTCTAGAAAGGAAACATCTTCTAGTTTTACATAAGATGCAGTAACAACAATCGGTCCAAAATAGTCACCAGTTCCAACTTCATCAGAACCAACAGAAGAGCAGTTATGGTAAATACTTTTTGAATTATCTGTATTTTTTTCTTTTGATTGTTCAGAAACTATTCCCCACATTGATGCATCAACATCTGCAGAAGTTCCTTGAAACATAACTTTACCAGATTCATACATAGTAATAACCGTATCTTCGTCTTGTGCTTGAAAAACTACATATGGAATTACTTTATCGCGTTTTTTATCTTTATAATATTCAATCATCTTTTGTTTAACTTCATCATTAACTTTAATTACTACGTTCATTTTTTCACCTCTATATTATTATAGCATATTTTTAAATTTTAAGTTATAATTATAGTAGGAGTGTGATAGAAAATGAATATATTTGATATTGTAATTATTCTTTTGATTTTATTGTCAGGAGTTACAGGACTTAAACAAGGATTGTTAAAATCAGGAATTAACTTAATTGGAACAATTCTTATTTATATTATTGCCTTTAAAATGAAAGATAGTATAGGATTGTTTTTATGTAAAGTATGTCCATTCTTTAAGTTTAATGGATATATTACACTAAATATTTTAGTTTATCAGTTAATAGCTTTTGTTTTAATAGCGTCAATTTTGTTTAGCGTTTTTGCTATTGTTTTAAAACTTACTGGTATTGTTCAAAAATTAGTAGACTTAACAGTAATACTTACAATACCTTCTAAAATCGGTGGATTTATAATAGGATTATTAGAAGGATATGTAGTGATGTTTATCATAATTTTGATATTATCTGTACCATTAAGAAATGTAGAGTTGTTTTCCCAATCAAAACTTGTAGATAAAATGATTAATAATACTCCAATTTTATCATCAACCCTAGATGGAGTAGGTGATGTTATATTTGATGTTTTTCATATTACAAGTGAAGTTAAAGAAGGAGAAAATGAAAATACTAAAGTAAATATTGATATTATGAAAACATATTTAGATTATAAAATTATAAGTAAAGAAGATGCGATAGACTTGGTCGATATGGGTAAATTAAATTCAATAAATGGAATGAGAACATTTGTTGATAATTATCAATAATTTTAACAATGTGTAGTTATATATCGAAAAATTGCAAAAATAGAAATATTATGATATGCTGTATGTAGCAAGTATTCTTGCATAAAATAAAAAAGGGAACATTCAGTTTTTCCAAGTTGAATGTCTACCCAAATGTTTGGATTTGACACTTATCTTTGCGGATGAGTGTTATTTTTATTTATAGGATTTACTACTTCAAGATAATGAAGAGTAGGCTTATAAGTAAAATGATAATAATAAGTAAGATAGAAATTAAAAAATCTTTCTTTCCCATATATCAAAGACCTCCTCTCTTTCTAGATTAGAGGTAGACACTCAACAACTAAATGTTCCAAGAAAAATATAACACGTGTTCGATAAAATAAACAAGAAAAAACTAGAAAAAATAGAAAGAGTATGTTATCATGTATGTAGCAAGTATTCTTGCATAAAATAAAAAAGGGAACATTCAGTTTTTCCAAGTTGAATGTCTACCCAAATGTTTGGATTTGACACTTATCTTTGCGGATGAGTGTTATTTTTATTTATAGGATTTACTACTTCAAGATAATGAAGAGTAGGCTTATAAGTAAAATGATAATAATAAGTAAGATAGAAATTAAAAAATCTTTCTTTCCCATATATCAAAGACCTCCTCTCTTTCTAGATTAGAGGTAGACACTCAACAACTAAATGTTCCAAGAAAAATATAACACGTGTTCGATAAAATAAACAAGAAAAAACTAGAAAAAATCTTGCAATACTATGCTATAATTAGTTTGGTAATAAGAATTGAAAGATTGGTGTTTTTATGAATTGTCCTAAATGTGGAAAGTCTAATTTTAAAGATTATTGTATAGTTTGTGGATATATGAAAAATGGAAACTATATTGGTAAAACAAAGGGTGAAAATAGTGACTTAGAAATTATGTTAGGGTATGAGTATGATGATATAATACATAATACTAATAATTTAAAAGTATTTTTACTTGGAGGACTATACTTTTGTTACAGAAATTGTTTCTTTGTTGGATTTTTTCTTGAACTATTAAACATATTATTTGTTTACTTTAACGCTTATATTGGTAGTTTTATTGATTTAGGATTTTTTAACTTTTCCGATTTCTTTTTTCTTTTATCAATTATTATTGAAAAAACATTTTGGGTAATGTTTGCTAATCAATTATATATAAAATGTGCAAAAAGAAAATTAAATAGATGGAAGAAGAAATATTCTTTAGATGAATATAAAATGAAAATTGCAAATCAAAATATTAAAAAATTTTTACTACCAGTATTTGCAGTGTTACTATATATTTTTATATTATTTATAGTAGTAATTATTTATAGATATCAGAGACATAATCTTCTTAAATGTTTGTTTAAAGTATTTGTTTTATGATATATTAAATATATGTAAGATTAACTTTTGATAAGAGGGTGAAAAGATATGGCTTGGACAAAAGAACAAACTGATGCGATAAACTTAGACCATAATAATATTATCGTTTCAGCAGGAGCAGGTAGTGGTAAGACAGCCGTTCTTACCGAAAGAGTATTGAGAAAAATTAAAAGTGGAGTTCATATTGATGAATTATTAATTATGACATTTACTAATGCTGCTGCTAAAGAAATGAAAGATCGTATTAGAAAAAAATTAAAAAAAGAAAATATGATATCAGAACTTGATTTAATAGATTCAGCATATATAACAACATTTGATAGCTTTTCTCTAAGTATTGTTAAAAAATATCATTATTTACTTGGTCTAGATAGAAATGTTGGAATTAGTGATGATGCTTTAATTAATATCTATAAGAAAAAATTAATGGATGAAATCTTTGATGAGTATTATGCAAGTGGAAGTATAGAATTTAAGCGTTTTATTAAAGATTTTTGCTATAAAGATGATGAACAATTAAAAGCATTACTCCTTAAGATTAGTGATAAGTTAGATATGAAGATAGATAAGAAGAAATATCTTAACACTTACCTTGATACATATTACAATGATGAATTTATTGATAAAGCCGTTTCTTCTTATTTTGATGTAATCGAAAAATACAAATCTTACATTGAAGAAGATATAAAAAGCTTATCCTTATATTTAGATTCAAAGTATATGGAAAGGCTCAATCAAGTAATTAGTCCTTTACTTAAAGCAAGAGATTATGATGAGGTAGTTAAATCTATTGAATTTAGATTACCTAATATAGATAAAGATGCTGATACTGAGGCTAAAAATATAAAAAAAGAAATATCAAGTATCATTGCTAACATTAAAAGTTTATGTGTTTACGAAAATACAGAACAAATAAGAGAAGAAATATTATCAACTAAATCTAATATGGGATTAATTATTGAAATACTTAATTTATTTGATGATAACTTTTCAAAAATAAAACAGGAAAACAACATGTATTCCTTCAATGATATTAGTAGGTTTGCTATAAAAATAGTAGAAGAAAACTTGTCTGTTAGAGATGAGTTAACAAATAAATTTAATGAAATAATGGTCGATGAATATCAAGATACTAACGATATCCAAGAATATTTTGTTTCTTTAATAAGTAAAAATAATGTTTACATGGTTGGAGATATTAAACAATCTATCTATAGATTTAGGAATGCAAATCCTAATATCTTTAAAAACAAATATGATTTATATGCAAATACAGATAGTGGTATAAAAATAGATTTACTTAAAAACTTTAGATCGAGAAAAGAAGTTTTAGATAATATTAATTTAGTATTCAATAACTTAATGTTTGATGATTTAGGAGGAGCTGCTTATAGAAAGTCACATCAAATGGTATTTGGTAATAACACTTATATTGAAGAGGGTAAAACTAATCAAAATTATGATTTTGAAATCTTGACTTATAAAAAAGAAGACGCCAAATTTAGTGATACAGAAAAAGAAATCTTTGCGATAGGAAAAGATATTAAAGAAAAAATAGAAAATAATTATTTGATATTTGATAAAGATACTTTAATACTAAGAAAAGCAGAGTATAGTGACTTTGTAATTTTACTTGATCGAACTAGAGATTTTGATTTATATAAGAAAGTATTTGAATACTTAGGAATTCCTCTTACCTTGTATAAAGATGAAGAAATTAAAAGCAGTAGTGATATCTTAATTATTAAAAATATTTTAAAATTAGAAGAAGCTATTGATAAAGAATCTTTCGATAATAGTTTTAAATATGCTTATTTATCCCTTGGTAGAAGTTTCTTATTTGAACTTTCTGATGAAGAGTTATTTCATACAATAAAAACTGGTAATTATAAAGATACAATTATTTATAAGAAATGTGAAGAATTATATAATTATTATTATGAGGCTTCTCCTAAAGTATTTTTCTTAAAATTACTTGAAATATTTAATTATGAAGAAAATTTACTTAAACTTACTGATGTCAAAGTAGGAAGAGTAAGATTAGAATATTTTTACAATTTACTTAATGATTTTGAATCTAATGGGATGACTATATCTGATTTTGTTGATTACTTAGAAAATATTTTTGAAAACGATACAAAAAAAACATTTTCTCTTAATACCTCAGAATCAAACTCCGTAAAAATTATGACTATTCATAAATCAAAAGGTTTAGAGTATCCTGTTTGTTACTTTGCTGGGTTTACTAAGAAATTTAGTTTTAGGGAATTAAATGATTCAATTCTTTTTAGTAACAAATATGGTTTAATTATTCCTTATTTTAATAATTATCAGAAAGATACTATTTATAAAACTTTGTTAAAGCTTGATACAAAAGAAGAAGAATTATCAGAAAAAATTAGATTATTGTATGTAGCACTTACTAGAGCAAAAGAAAAAATGATAATAGTTATGCCTGAATTTGATAGTGAAAAACTAATAGAAAATCCAAGCAATTATCAAAAGAATATGATGACTTCATTTAAAGATATGATGTATTTTACTTATAATTATATTGAAGAATATATTAAAAAAATAGAAGTCGATTGTACTAAAGATTATCTTATTAATAAAAGTAGTTCTGATAATAATAGTTTATTAGTTGAAGATAATTTAAAAGTTTTAGAAAAATCTTTTTCTAAAGAAGTCTTAAAAGAAGAACACTTTTCTAAAAATGTTGTTAGTCTAAATAGTCTTGAAGATATTTCCAAGATGAAGTTAGGTACAAAAATTCATGAAATATTTGAACTTATTGATTTTAATAATCCAGATTATGATGTTATTTCAAATAAAGAAAAAGAATTAGTAGAAGCTTTCCTTAATCAAAAAATCATTAAAGATAATTTGAATTCTAAAATGTATAAAGAATACGAATTTATTTATCAGAAAGATAATGAATTTAAGACAGGAATTATTGATTTGATGATTGAAAATATTGATACTATTATAATAATTGATTATAAATTAAAGAATGTTTTAGATGATGCATATACTAAGCAATTAGAAGGTTATAGAGAAGCTATTAGTAAAAGAACCAATAAAAAAATAGAACTATATTTATATTCTATTTTAGATAAAGAATTAAAACCTATTAACTAGGTTTTTTCTTTTAATAAAAATTTAAAGGATTGATAGATGAAGAGTGTTGATAGGGATATCCAGACCAGATAGAGAAGTGAAGATGAACACCAGTTGCAAGACCAGTTTTACCCATAGTACCAATAACTTGACCTTTATTAACTCTATCTCCTTCATTTACTTTTTTATCAGATAAATGACAATACAAACTGTAATAACCATTGTCTTGTTTTAACACTAAATAATTTCCACCATCCCATTTATAACTAGAAGTAACAATATAACCACTTGATGCAGCATATATTTCATAGTTTCCATCAGTAGGGACAATATCTATTGCTGGATGATATGAAGAATAACTTGATGAAATATAGTAATTTGTAGTAGCGGGAAATTTCCAGGTAGTATCTTGAATGTAGGTAGCATCATTTGATAATGGATCTATAGTATCACTATATACAGTATCAACTTCATTCATACTTAAATTAAGTCCCGTTAAATTTCCATCAAATATACTATAAAGTCCATTACCAAACTCTAGAATTATTCCTGTTGAAAAAAGAATAATCCCTAAAATAAAGTTAATTTTCATCATTTTTTTCTTCTTCAATTTTCTCACCACCTATACCTGAGGTTTTGCCTGCTATTATAACAAAAATCTATTAGAGTGTAAATAAAAACTAGACGGTATTTATTTTTAGTGCTACTATAGAGTGTAAGAAAAATTACTTAGGAGGAATTTTATAATGATTGAAGAATTAATAAACTTAAAAAATAAATTGATAGAAAGAAAAAAAGAACAAGTACAATTAAATGATATGACAACTGTTGATTTGAATACTAAAGTAGATGACTTTATTGATTGGCATTTTAAAACTATGATTAAGGGACATTATATTGATATTGTAGAATTTTCTAAGCAAAATGATATGAGAAACTTTATCGAAAAAATGGCTGTTTGGTATGAGCTAAGATATCCTGAGTATGAAATTAATAGATTAATGCCAGGTACTGGTGAAGAACCAACAGAAATAAATGATGTGATGTTTAATAGTAATAAATACATAAATTATTTATTTGATGAAGATGCGGATATCAGAGCATTAGATTGGAGTGATTTTTATAATCCAAAAGTTTTTATTAATTCGTTACCTTCTAATGAAAGAAATCTTCTTCAAAAAGTAAAATATCAATCTAAAGTATATTTTGATATACCTAATAGCAGTGCTTGTTTTCATCTAACAGCTAATGGCTTTGTTGAAGAGGCTAAAAAGGTTGAAAATTTCACAAAAAATAAGATTATGGATACTGAGTTGGAAGGCATGCATATTAAAGATGTCGTAAATCTTTTTAAGGAAAAAGGTATTGAATTACCAAAAGATAATAAATTAGAAAGAGTAATTAGATGTTTTGAAAATGGAAACTATCAAAAAGAGGAAATGCTTAACTGTGTTATGTATAGAATAATTGAACGTGGAGGAGTAAGAATTGGTCCTAGAAGAGCCTTTCTATTTGCAAAAGAATTTGGAAGAAATATTGATATTCCTATGATGTATGTGATTGATTATACTGATCCTGGGTTAAGAAATTTTATAAATGACTATATTAAAGCTGGTGGCTCAAAAGATTTAGTTTGTTATAGGGGATACTTTTCAAGAAAAAGTAAAAATGAAAAATTAGATACCATATCTATTCAAGATTTACTGTTAACTGTTAGTAATAATGCTTTAACATTTTATACACCAGAAGAAAAAGGTTTGCATCAAAGATTAGTTAATGCATTATTTAATGGAATAAATCTAGAAGAATTAAAGCAAAAAGAAGCAGAAAAAAATAAAGAAACTGTAAAGGAATTAAGAATAGAAAGAAAACTAGAAAAAAGTAGAAAAGCTAAAAATTAATAATCTGAAACAAGAAATGTAATTAGGAAGTAAACTAGTATAATAGTTTACTTTTTTTCTCATTAATAATTAATATAAGTATTTATAAATCATTTAGTATAGTTTCTTTACTAAAATCATTTTTTTTCTAAAATATATATGATATAATCATTTACGTAGAAGAAAGGAATGATTATATGAAAACAATGATCTTTGGTCATAAGAAACCAGATTCAGATTCAGTTATGTCAGCTATTGGGCTATCATATTTAGAAAATGAATGTGGTAATAATACAGAACCTAGAGTATTAGGTAATATTAATAAAGAAACAAAGTATGCAATTGATTACTTCAATCTAGAAGAACCAGCATACCTAAATGATGTTAAATTACAATTAAAGGATGTTAATTATCATAAAGGTTTCTTTATGAAGGAAAATGATTCTATTTATGAAGGTTATCAATATATGTTAAATGAAAATTTAACTGGATTACCTATTGTAAAAGAAGATGATATTTTCTCAGGACTTATTACAATGAAAGATTTATCTCGTAATATGTTAAATGATGATACAGAAAAGTTGGAAACATCTTATCAAAATGTTTTAGATGTTTTAGGTGGAGTTGAAATATTAAAATTCGATGAAGAAATAAAGGGTAATATTTTAGCTGCAGCATTTGATAGTGCAACTTTCTTGAAAAATATCAAATTAAGTGAAAATGAAATTTTAATAGTAGGTAATAGACAAGATATTATTGAATATGCTATTTCAAGTAAAATTAAATTATTAGTTGTTACTGGTGGAGGTGCAATTAATGAAGATTTATTAGAAAAAGCTAAAACTAATAAAGTTAATGTTGTTGGAACAGATTTAGATACATATCATGTAGCAAGATTAATATCTTTAGCTAACTATATTAAAACTATGGTAAGTAGTTATAATCCTACTAAATTCTTAGATACAGATTATGTTGATGAAATTATGGATATTAATAATAAGTTAAAACATACTAACTATCCAGTAGTAGATAAAAATAATAAATGTTTAGGTTTATTTAGAATTACAGATTTATCTGAAAAAAATCCAAAACAAGTTATTTTAGTTGATCACAATGAAAAGAAACAAACTGCTGATGGTATTGATGAAGCAGTTATTAAAGAAATTATTGATCACCATAATTTAGGTAGTATTACAACATCAGCTCCAGTTAACTTTAGAAATATGGCAGTTGGTTCTACTTGTACAATTGTTTATACTATGTTTATGGAACGTGAAATAAAAATTCCTAAGAATATAGCAGGAGCTCTACTTTCAGGAGTTTTATCAGATACTTTAATCTTAAAGAGTCCAACAACTACTGAACGTGATAAGGAAGCAGTTAAAGATTTAGCACGTATAGCAGAAGTTAACTATGAAGAATATGGTATGGAAATGTTAAAAGCTGGTACTGCACTTGATGGTATGAGTAAAGAAGATGTACTATATAATGATTTTAAATTATATACTGTAGGAGAAGATACATTTGGAGTTGGACAATTCTTTACTATGAATTTTGATGAAATTGAAAAAGAAATGGATGAATACGTTAAAGTATTAGATTCTATTGCTGAGGCTAATAACTATAGTTTCTTAGCTTTATATGTAACAGATATAATTAAGAATGGTTCTTATGTTTTATATAATACAAAAGCTCAAGATAAAGTAGAAATCATGTATGCTAATCTAGATGTAGTTGAAGGATTCTTTGTAGATAAATGTGTATCTCGTAAGAAAAATGTTATTCCACTAGTTATGGAATTATTTGAAAACTAATTAAAGGAGAATTTATGAAAGATAATTTAGTATTAGTTGTTAAGGGGTTCATTATGGGTATTGCTAATATTATTCCAGGAGTTTCAGGTGGGACACTTGCCTTAATATTAGGAATTTATGAAGATTTTATAGGGGCAATAAGTCATTTCTTTTCTAACTTTAAGAAAAATATTTGTTTTTTAGCTCCTATTGCTATTGGTATTTTACTTGCGATAGCATCACTTAGTAGAGTAATTGACTACTCATACAAACATTATCCAATTCCTACTAGTTTATTCTTTGTAGGATTAGTAATTGGTGGAATTCCAATGCTTTATAGTAAGGTAAAAGGTAAAAAAGAAGTAAAGCAAGCATCTAGTTATTTAATCTTTCTTTTAACATTTGCTTTAGTAATCTTTATGGCTTGTTCTAGCCTTATCTTTGGTGAAGGCTTAAAGGTTAGTCTAAGTAATATGGGATTTGTTAATTATTTATTGTTATTCTTAGTAGGTGTTATTGCAGCAGCTACTATGGTTATACCAGGAGTAAGTGGTTCACTTGTATTAATGTTACTTGGATATTATTATCCAGTAATTGCTGTTATCAAAGAATTTACATCTTTAAAAAATATAGGTAGTAACATCCTTATCTTAGGAGTATTTGGTATAGGGGTATTATTAGGAATTGTTTTAATATCTAAATTAATTGAATTCTTATTTAATAAATATGAGACAAAAACTTATTTTGGAGTATTAGGATTTATTATAGCATCAATTATTGCTATTCCTATATCTACAATGCTTAATATTAAAGTTAGTTTTGATATAATCCAAATCTTAATAGGAATTATTTTCTTAGTATTTGGTTATACAATAAGTTATAAATTAGGAGAAAAGTAAAATGAAAGAGTTGATTGAATATATTTTACTAGGTATTATGCAAGGAATTACAGAACCAATTCCTGTATCTAGTAGTGGACATGTCTTAATACTTCAAACTATTCTTTCTAAAATAAATAGTGGTATCGATATAGACTTTGGAACTTTAGCAACTATTACTAACTTTGGAAGTTTAATTGCAATCATAATTATATTTTGGTCTGATATAGTTAATCTTATAAAATCATTCTTTAGTTTTATTTTTAACAAAGAAAGTAGAAAAGATAAAGAAGTAGGTTTAGACTTTAAGTATTGTTTAAAAATAATAATTGCAACAATTCCAGCAGGAGTAGCAGGACTTATTGCAACAAAGTTAGGACTTTTAGATGCACTAGAAGAAAATGTTAAATTTGTAGGAATAATGCTTCTTCTAACTGCTGTGTTCTTATTCTTGATTAAAGATTTCAAAGGAAAAAAGAATCGTGATGATATCAGCTTTAAAGATTCTATAATCATCGGACTTTGTCAAATGATAAGTATTATTCCTGGACTTAGTAGAAGTGGGGCAACTATTGTAGGTGGAATGTTTAGAAACTTAAAAAGAGATGTAGCTTTTAATTTCTCATTTATCTTATATATTCCAATATCAATTGCAACATCAATTCTAGGTATTAAAGATTTACTTGAATTATCAATTTCTAGTAGCACTTATATCTTATATATAATTGCAGCTATTTTAGCAGGAATATTTACATATATCTTTACTAAATGGTTTGCTAAAATTGTTAAAGAAGGAAAACTTATTTATTTTTCAATTTACTGTTTAGTTTTAGGACTTGTTGTAATCTTATTTTTATAATTAAAGGCACTATCTTATGAAGTGCTTTTTTTGACAAATTATCTTAAAAATGATATATTTCTTAATAGTTACTTAGATAAGAGTAGGTGAAATTCATGTTATATAATATATGCTATTTATTTTTAATGTTTTTAGTGTATTCGGTGATTGGTTATTTAGCAGAAGTTTGCTTTTGTTCCTATCACTCTAAAAAGTTAGTTTTGAATAGGGGGTTTTTAATAGGACCATGTCTTCCTATATATGGAACAAGTGTTGTTTTAATGTATATATTTTTATATAAATATAAAAATGATGTGATGGCATTATTTATAATGAGTTGTTTTATATGTTCTGTTATGGAGTATTTTACAAGTCTTATTATGGAAAAAATCTTTAAAGTGCGTTGGTGGGACTACTCTAAACAAAAATTTAATGTTGATGGAAGAATTTGTCTTTTAAATTCACTATTATTTGGTCTTGGTGGAGTAGCAATATTCTATTTATTAAATCCTTTAATTTTACCAGTTTTTGATATGATGAGTAAAAAAACATTAATAATTGTAACAATAGTCTTAATGGCAATTTTTCTAGCTGACTTTATTACATCAATAGTAGTTTTAATTCAATTAAAAGTTTCATCTAGAAATTTTGCTAAAAAAGATGTTTCAGAAGAAGTAATTAAACTTCGTAATGAAACCTTAAGAAAACAATCATTCTTACTTAAGAGATTACTTAATGCTTTCCCTAAAATCGAAGGACATGACAAGGAAAGAGTTATTGGATTAAAGAATAAAGTTAATGAAATTAGAGAATTAATGAAAGAGGCAAGAAAAGAAAGAAAATATAAAAAAACAAATTAAAAGTATGATTAATAGTCATACTTTTAATTTGCCACTGACTAGTTGAAAAGCAACATCAACATGTTCTTTGACAGCTTTCGAATGAGAAATTATAATTACACATTTATTTTCTTTATGAGCAATTTCAACCAATAGATTAATGATTTCTTCTTCCATTTCAGGATCTAAGTTACCAGTTGGTTCATCAGCAAGAATTATTTCTGATTCATAGGACAGGGCTCTAGCAATCGCAACACGTTGTTGTTCACCACCAGATAATTGTAAAACAGGACGATTAATTAAATCTTCTGCTAGCCCAACTTTTAATAATAATTCTTGAGCTTTTTTATATCGATCTTTTCCTTTAATATTACTAATATCCATTGATAAAATAACATTTTCAATAGCACTAAATTGAGGAAGAAGATTATAACTTTGAAAAACAATTCCAATTTCATTACATCTATATTTATCAAGATTCATCTTAAATAAATCATTATCTTTATAATAAATATGTCCGTACTTAGAAGTTTCTAAACCAGCCATTAGAGAAAGTAGAGTACTTTTACCAGCTCCACTTCTTCCAAAGATACCATATACTTTTCCTTTATCAAATTCCATATTAATATCTTTTAAAACAAATTTTTCTTTATCATATGTAAAACTTAAATTATCTATTTTTAATATACTCATTGTAACCTCCTATAATCTATTTTGTAGTATTTTATTTGGACTATATTTATTTATAATTAAAGATACTGTAATAACACTAGTAGCAGTTAATAAGATACATACACCAAATAATTCTATAATAGTTAAGATATCAATATGAACCTTCAAACTATCTACATAATCTATATTTCTATTAACTTTAGGTTTATCTTTTTTAATACTATTATCCTTCATACTTTCACTAGGTCTTTGGAAATTATTATCTTTAAAATTATTAGTAGTATTTTCAACTTCCTCTTTATAAGAGTTTATTTCATTTTTAAGCATGTAGTTAGTAAAAGGTTGACTAGAAATTATTCCAACTGCAGTACCAATAATTAGTGATGCGAAAGCTACAAAGAAAGTTTCTAATACTAATTGAAGTGTAACTTTAAATTTACTCATTCCAATAGCACGTAAGACACCAATTTCATATTTTCTATCTCTTATATTTAAGAAATTAATAATAGTTAAAACTACGATACCAATAATTATGATAACTATTAAGAAATTAATTGAG
Organism: bacterium; assembly: GCA_030531905.1. GTDB lineage: Bacteria > Bacillota_I > Bacilli_A > RF39 > UBA660 > UMGS995. Next base: position 56,425 of record JAUNMG010000006.1, read on the forward strand.
AATGTTGAAATATTTTGAATAGGTTTTAATGTTTCTAAAATTTCATTTTCATTGGTATTAACTTCATAATAACTACTTAATCCTTTTTTTCTAACTTCTTTTTCAAACTTTTTTAAATCACTATTTTTATTTAGATAGAATTTAGCAGTTAAACCATTATTTCTTATAAGCTTATTTTCATCATTACTACTATTATCATCTAAGACTTTTTGAACACTATTTAGATTAGCATATATTTGGTTAGCGCTATTTAAAACATTCATATCCATAAAATTAGATGTAGAAGAACTAGCTTCATTTTCATAAATTCCTACAATTTTAAAAGTATAACTTTTTTCATCATCACTTGGATTTGTAAAAGTGATTTCTTGATTAAGTTCTAAATTATTTTCATCTTTTAAGTCTTTAGAAATAACTATTTCATTACTATCACTATCACCAGTAATCATTTTACCTTCAATGATTTTTTTATTACCTGTTGTAAAATCATCTAAGTAAGCAAAGTTAGAATAAGCTGTTAATCTAAAATTACCCATATTTGAATTATCAAATTTTTTATGATTATCATCTTTTATTTCGTTGTTATTATAATTATCCGTATTTGGTTTTTTATTATCTTCAATAGCTGTAACATCATTACTATTTATGCTTGTCTCTAAGGTGTAGTAATAATCCTTTACAAGATTACTATCACCATAAGATTTGATATTATCAACTGTTAGTGACTTAAAATTTTCTTTTTCACTATCAGTTGTGCCTCTTAAATTTGCCATATCTAGATTGAAACTAACTTCTAATGGATTCTTAGTTTTATAACTATTAACTAAGTTAGAAGCAGCTTTATTTATCGCAAGTGAAATACAAGTACATGTTGTTACTACAGTAATAATAATTCCAATCAAAATATTTTTTCCTTTACTTCTTGTAATATTTTTAAAAGCATTTTTAAATAAGTACATTTTATATATCTCCTTTCTGTACATAATAAGTTTATTTATTTTTTGTGAAGATAGAGTGACGTTAAGTTGTAAATTTAGTGAAATTAATTGAAATCAAATTTAAAATAAAGTATACTTTAATTATAATGGAGGAGAGAAAATGAAGATAAAGGAAAACATAAATAAAAATATATTTAGAGGGTATGATATTAGAGGAATTTATCCTACTGAACTTGATGTTGATACAGCCTATACTGTTGGGCTTGGGTTTGGTAGTTATATAAAAAGTATTGGCAAGACTACTTGTGTAGTTGGACATGATAATAGATTATCAAGTAATGATTTATATACTGCTTTAATGAAAGGTATTACTGAGACTGGTATTGATATTATTAGTTTGGGTTTATGTACAACACCAATGTATTATTATGCTTGTTTAAAACTTAAAGTATATAGTGGAGTAATGGTTACGGCTAGTCATAATCCTAAAGATGATAATGGCTTTAAGTTTGCTTTTGATGAAAGTGGTAATTGTAAAGGACAAGAAATTCAAGACTTTTTAGCTTACATCTTAAAGAAAGAATTTTCTAGTGGAGAAGGAACTATCAAAGATTATGATATAACTGATGAGTATTTAACTTTATTTAGAGAAAATCTACATTTTGGTTCTAGACGTGTTAAAGTAGTTTTGGATCCAGGAAATGGAACTACTAGTATTATAATGAAAAAGTTATACAGTATGTTTCCTATAGATATTGTTTGTATAAATGATGTAAGTGATGGATCTTTTCCAAATCATCATCCAGATCCTTGTGTTGAAGAAAACCTTGAGCAATTAAAGAAAAAGGTATTAGAAGAAAACGCCGATATTGGACTTTCTTTTGATGGCGATGGTGATAGAATGGGAATGGTTTCAAATACTGCTAAGTTTATTCCAACTGATAAGTATATGATTATAGTAGTTAGAGATATTATTAATAAAGTTTCTAAAAAAGAATTCTTATGTGATGTAAAGTGCTCTAAATCATTTAGTGATGAAGTAGAAAAATTAGGTGGAAAATGTATTACTTATCGTACAGGAAACTCTTATACTAAAGCTGCTGTAAGAGATAATGATTTACCATTTGGTGGAGAGTTATCAGGACATGTTTATTTTAGAGATAGATGGTTAGGTTTTGATAGTGGTTTGTATGCGGGACTTAGAATGTTAGAAATTTTATCTCATACTGATAAAAATGTTGAAGAACTACTTTCAGGTATTAATGAATATTATTCAACTGAGGAATTGAAGTTTGCATCAAATGATGATGTTAAGTTTGAAATTGTTTCTAAAGTAGGTGAATATGCTAAAGAAAAAGGATATAAATTCTTAGATATAGATGGAATCAAAGTTTTATTTGATGATGGATGGGCTCTTGTGAGAGCAAGTAATACTGGTCCTAATTTAACTGCCAGATTTGAAGCTAGTAGTGAAGAAAGACTAGAAAGTATACAAAAAGAATTTACTGATTTAATCAATGAACTAAATAAGTAAAAAATTAAGGAAAAAATCCAATTAAAAGACAATAATATTATAGAAGGAAAAATGCTTTCCTTCTATTTTTTGTTTTGGATAAAGGAAAGGATGTGATAAAATGTCTGAAAC
>JAUNMG010000053.1:0-1138 GCA_030531905.1 bacterium
GAGATATAGCAGAATATAGGGCAATTTCCAATTCTCTGCTTACAATTCCCGACAAAATAACAACACAACCATCAGCAAAACCCATAAGAGTGGGAATACTAAGATTTGGGAAAAACTTCTTTGCCAAAAGAGCAATTAAATCTGTACCACCAGTACTTCCGTTTATCCTAAAAATAAGACCAAGTGCCAACCCTAAAATAATTCCACCAGATATGGCAGACAAAAGCACATCATCAGTAACATGGACATATGATAAATTTTCAGTTAATTTTAATGATAAAGTAAGAAATATTATGCCAAAGAAAGTCTTTGTAGCATCTTTTTTACCAAGAATTCTAAAGGCAAATAAAAATAGGGGAATATCAAAACATATATTTATAAGCCAAATTGGAATTCCCGTTAAAGTATTTATAATTATGGATACGCCAGTCAACCCTCCAGGAGCAATGTTGTGGGGATTTAAAAACATATTTATGGAGATACCCATTAATAAACAACCCACCAAAAGTATGATAACTTCATCTAATTTTAGTGATAATTTCATTTTTTTCACCTTTCACAGCATTTTTTATAAGTTTAACCAAGAAAATATAAAAATATGTGATTTTGAGGAAATGATGAAAGGTACTATTTTTACTTTCAATTGAATAATAAATTATATGAAAATAATTGGGGGGATTGTATGTTTTTAAAAAGTAAAAATAGAAATTACGTCTTTATTTTTTCTTTGATATTGACGGGAATAATAGTAGTTGTGGGGATTTTTTTACCAGATAGATTTAATTATATTTCCACAAAACTATTTAATGCACTTGTAGATAAATTTAGCCCCATGTATCTTCTACTAATGCTAGGCATATTTGCTTTTTCAATTTATTTAGCTTGTAGTAAATATGGAGATATAAAACTGGGAAAAGAAAATGACAAACCTGAATTTAGCAATATCGTCTGGTTTTCCATGTTGTTTGGGGCAGGAATGGGTATAGGATTAGTTTTCTTTGGAGCATGGGAGCCCATGAGCCATTTTGCCAACCCACTAAACGCCCAGCCTGGAAGTGAAGATGCCATTAGATTTGCCATGGAACAAAGCTTTATACACTGGGGAGTTATGTCTTGGGTTTCCTATGCAGTCATAGGA
>JAUNMG010000053.1:1148-2234 GCA_030531905.1 bacterium
ATCACTGGAATATTTTCAATTTAGAAAGGGAAGAAAAGGACTTATAAGCACTACGCTAGATCCTATTTTAGAAAATAACAAATACAAAAGCACCATAAAAATGATAGTAGACGTTATGGCAGTCTTTATCACCATAGTAGGTGTGGCAGCATCCATGGGACTGGGTACTATGCAAATTGGTGGAGGAGTAGAATACTTATTTGGCATAAAAAACAATTTTAAATTGCAAATTTCAATTATAATTGTAATAACAATAATTTACATATATACAGCCGTTGGTGGACTGGACAATGGTATGAAACAATTATCAAATATAAACTTAACCTTGGCGACAATTTTAGTGGTAGGATGTTTCTTTGTGGGACCTACATCAGAAATTATGAATACCTTTGTAAATGGCATGGGAGACTACATCAACTATTTCGTATCACAAAGCTTATTTATAAATCCCATAACTAGCAACGAATGGGTATACAAATGGAGAATTTTTTACTGGGCCTATTGGATTTCTTGGTCACCTTTTGTTGGTGTCTTTATTGCCAGAATTTCCAAGGGTAGAACAATTAGAGAATTTGTCATGGGAGTTATAATAATTCCTTCTATTATATGTATGGCTTGGTTTGCCATCTTTGGAATGATGGGCATGAACTTAGGATTAGAATTTGTTCAAGATGCCATAGTATATACTGATACTGCTCTTTTTAAAGTATTTGCCAATTACCCTGGAGGCGTATTATTTTCTGTAATTTGTATATTCTTGCTTTTTACCTTCTTTATAACATCAGCAAACTCCGCCGTATATGTACTGGGAATGTTCACATCTAGGGGAAATCTAAATCCTAAAAACTTTAATAAAATCATCTGGGGAGTTATCCAAGCACTTTTCGCCGTTGTTTTCATAATGCTTGGAGGACTGGACATACTCCAAAGATTTGCCATAGTAGTATCTTTTCCTTTTGCCTTTGTAATAATAGGTATAATTGTAGCTTTTATGAAAGAATTGAAAAAAGAAAAGGTAAAATAGAGAAAATAAAAATTATATGACGGATGTTCAAAAAAATGTACAATTCTTGTTGTGCATTTTTT
>JAUNMG010000030.1 GCA_030531905.1 bacterium
TTGTATTCTTTCCAATTCAACATGTCTATTGTTGACATCAGTAATTGCTCTTGATACATTTAGATCTTTTTTGTACTCAATCATGATTTCATCAATATATTGTTGAGTGTTAATCAAATTAATATCATCTGAGATTTTATCAATAAATTCACTAACATTATCTTTGGCTTTTTTAGTTAATTGACCTTTTTCGGTTTCTAATCCTAATGTAATACTTATATTCATTTGTTCAAAGTTTATAAAATCTATTTTTTTATATTTTGCATATTCATTAAAATAATCTACAAGTTTTTCTTTTATTTTTGCTTTTTTTTCTGTTTCATATTTTTTAACTTGATTGTTAATTGATGAATATGTATCGTCTAAAATACTTATTGTTGTATTACACAATTCTATAAAATTATTAAGTGGTTTATTATATTCTTCCTGTATTTCTTTTTTAAATTTTTTTACTTTATCTTTAAATTTGTTAACACCTGCCTTTTCATCTTTAGCATTAGATATTGTTTCAGGTGTAAATTTTGTTTTTTCATAATATTCATTTAATTTTAGAGCATAGTTTTGAACATCTTTAATATTGTCTTCTATTTTTGTAACTCCAGTTAACTTAGCTTTTATATCACTCTTAAATTCTGGTTTAATTAATTCCTTTTCTTCTACTATTTTTGCTTCTTCCATTGTTCTTTTTCTCCTCCTCTTCTAATATTTTTTTGTGTTCAACACATTTTTTATATGAACCCTTAAATTTATTTTTGGAACATATTCCTTTGTCTGTAGACATTGTTTTCCATAAAATGTAATCGTCATCATAACGACTTTTTTCTATTGTGTACTTAATCATTTGTTAAACCTGATAATCTTCTATTAATGAATTTATCGTTTGAACTATTTCTGTTTTTGTCATTTCTTCTTGTAACGTCGATTTAATATCGTTCAATAAATTTATAAGATTATCTCTTTCCTCTTCTATTTTTTTATAATCTCCAAATGGTACTTTAGCTTGTTCCTCTAATTCTTCACAATAAGCATCGTATCCTGCTATATAGCTACTTAAATCTCTTGTCTCCACATTATTCTCCTCCTATAGAGTAGTAATTTGTAGGATGGTGATTCTTGTTAAGATCTATTTCTAATTTTTTTCCAACCAATCTACTTTTGATTGTCCTAACCATATTTAGGTTATATTCGTTGCTAGATTTATTTTGAGTTGACTTTTTTAGTTTGTTTTCATAGTTTTCTAATAATCTATACAAATAATTTCTTTCACTTGGTTCTAATTCTATTTTCATTCCTGTAACCTCTCTTCTACCTTTTTAGATTTTTTATTTTTCATCAACCAAACCTGATATGATTCCCTCTATATTTTTCTTTTCTTCTTCACTTGGTTCTATTGGATTTAAAGTTTGATTCATCCACTTTGGAATGTTTTCATTTTCTAAGTTTACGTCATCAATTTTAGGCAAAAACTTAACAATTTCATTTATTCTTGGAAAAAATGATTGGTACTTTAAAACAAGTTTTACAGCTTTTATAAAATCTTTTTCTTCATATTCTCTGAAAATTGAATAATAAATTTTATAATCTTCTTCTGTGTGTTGTGTGTCTTGATAATTTCTTTTTAAAATGTTCCAGTATGTATTAAATATATCTAATCGAAGCTTCACTCCACACTCCACTTCCTTATCCATATTCCTCTTCCTATTTCCTATTCCTTATCCTAGATGACCTTGGCTTTTTTATTGGCTATGAGCCAAATTAAAGCCACCCTAACGATTGGCATTGTTTTGGCTACCATTTTTATATTGTTTGAAACTATTGTCCAAAACTGGTTTTATTAGTAACCAAACTGTTGCTAAAGTTCCTTTAAATTCTGGTACATAATCTTCTTCAAATGAATATTTAATAATTGCCTCATACATCTTTGATTTATCTTTATTTGCAAGGGTTTCGACTGCTTCATAGAAACTTCTCATAAAGTAAAATTTATTTCTGTCTTTTTTCGTTTTCATTTTCTATTCCAGCCTTTCTCTCTTCCAGTCTAATATGTAGCACATTCTTAACATTTGATTCGCTCTATGTTTGATATTGTCAATTGTTTCTTGGATTTCTTCTTCACTTTCACAGATATAAAATCCTCCACTTTTTCCAGAAACTGAACCAATTATTTGTGAAAATTGTTTATTTTCCCTTATGTTTTGTATAATTTTTCGCAAACTTTTATCACTATTTACGTGAAATTTTGCTCTTAAATCTTTATTTTTAATCAAATTTTCTTTTCCTAAATGATAATTTAGTAAGTAAGTATATATCTGTTCTTCTAGCATATACACACCTCAAAACTTGATTTATTAACAACTTTATGATATAATTTAGTCGTTAATTTAATTAACAAGGACTTAATTTGCTGGCTGGCTGTTAAGTCTTTTTTTGTGTCTATTTTCATAATTCCTCCTTTTATTCTTATAAAGTTATGATTGCTAAAACCATAATAACTACATTAAATACAATAGCTGATATTATTGTTTGTTTAATAGGTAATTCTTCATATATCTCAATCAATTCTTCTTTCATCTTCCTCACTAACTCTCTTATTTTTCATAACCTCTTCAAAGAACCATATTGGAATTTTTCCTTGTGGTGTAATTGAATCAGGATATTTCCTTTCAAATTTTGTTCTTAATATTCGTATAAGTTCATAACACCAAGACTGACTTGCTCCTGTTATGCTTATAATATCTTTCACATTATAGTAATCTTTCATATTTTTCTTCCTATCTATCCTGTCAGGGACATTTTTTTCATACTGTGGCTTTCTTTCTCTCTAACATCTAATTTTTAAATATTATTCTGCATTTTTGCAGAAATATTGCTAAAAAAATTTTCTAGATTAATATCATACACAGATAATATTTTTTCTATCATATCTAATTGCATAGATGTAGAATTATTTTCATATCTAACTATAGTCATTACATCAATATTTGCTTTATTTGCAACATCTTTTTGCTTGTAATTATGTTCTGCTCTTAAACTTCTTAATTCTGCAGATACATAATCCTTAAAACTTTCTTTCATTTTCTACCTCCTTACATTCACTATATTACTATGCTTTTTTGCAGAAGTCAATACTTAAAATGCAAAAAAGCAGAATAAATATTGTTTTTTTAATGATTATATGCTATTATTTATATGGAAGGAGAAAGAAATATGAGTATATTTAGTAAAAATTTAAAGTTTCTACGAGAGCAAAAAAAACTTTCTCAAAACAAGCTTGCTGAGTTATCTAATGTGAATCAAACTACTATAGCTAGATGGGAAAGTGAAGAAATTTCTCCATCATTAGATAATATATATGATTTATCGTTGGCATTAAATGTACCTATTGCAGATTTAACCGGAAAAGATTTAACAATACTAGCTTCTATGGAGGAAATAAAAAAAGAACATTCCAATGACTTAAGTGTTCTTGATAATGTTTTATATTCAAAAAAAGACAAAATAGATTCGGTTAAGAATTTACCTATAGAAAAACAAAAAATAATTGCTAATGCAGTTGAATCAGTATTAAATATGATCGATGATGAAAATTCTAATCAGTAAAATATAAAATATCTAGCAGTATCGGATATTTCAAATAAATTTAGGAGGAAAAATGAACGATACAAGCTAGTTACCTCTTTATTAGGAATAAAAAGAATAAGGAGGATAAATATATGAAAAAATTCTATTTGAATATAGAATCTGAAATTGAAAAGTTAGTTTTCATTTATAAAAAACAAATAATTATAATTGTTAATACAAAAAATGAGAAATGCCCCGGTAAGAACAAATCTCACTTATAGTATAGCACAATTACCATTTTTTGCCAATTGATTGGTATTCGACAATTTTCGACAAATAATAAAAGAATTGAGGTGCATTATGAATATTAAAAATTTGATAGATAATGATATAACACAAGATGAATTTCTTAATTATAATAATGCTACCCTATTATTTAAAAAATTGCCAATCGAAATAAATGGTCTGATAATACGCAAGAATGATATTAATATAATTATAATAAATGACAATTTAGGAGAAGAAGCAAGAAAAAAGGTTTTTCTTCATGAACTTAGTCATTTAGAATTGAATCATACTTACAAATATGGCATTGCAGATAATGATAGTAATAAGTATGAACATGAGGTTGACATATATCTCAATAAACTTAATTTTGATTAAAATATGCTAGTACAGGTATTTTAATATAGATATATTGAAGTAAAGGAGGTGCTAGAAGTATGAAAAAATGCAAACATTGTCAGTCAGAAATTGATGATAAAGCTAAAGTATGTCCAAACTGTAGAAAAAAGCAAACTAATCCAGTCATTAAAGCAATATGTATTTTCTTTGGAGTTATGCTTGTATTCGGTGGATTAGCAACTATATTTGGTGGTACAGATACAGAGACAACAGTTAAAGAAGATGAAGGCTGTTATATGACAATTGAAAAGTTTAATCAAATTAATACTGGTATGACATACGAAGAGGTAAAAAACGTAATTGGTTGTGACGGTAAATTATCAACTGAATCAGCAGCAGGTGATCAAAGTATGAAAGTATATTATTGGTATGCTAAAAACGGAGTATCTAATGCTACATTTAGTTTTTATAACAATGAGCTTAGTGCAAAATCACAGATTGGTTTAGAATAATAAATAAAAAAGACCTCGTGCGCCAACACGAAGTCATAGTATAGAAAAATAAAATAGTCCCTGACAAGACATTCTTTTTTCTATACTCTAATTTTACACTAACTAAGATAAAAAGTAAAGATTGGAGTTGATATTATGAATTCAAAAGTATATGAAAAAACAAGATATCAAAATATATATAGACATAAAAAAAATAAAAATTATGTAATAATTATTAGTAAACCAGTAAAAACAAGTATTGCTACTGTAGATGGAAAAAAGATAAATAAAATGGAAGATGCCATCAAGATTAGAGATAATCAAAAAATAAAACTCCAAAAAGGGGTAGAAATCAACTGTAAAGGAGATTTTGATACACTATGGAATAAATATATGTATTGTTGTGAATTTGAGTTAAAACAGGCATTTAATACGATACATAAAAAAGAAAAAATATACAATAAACATTTAAAAGGAAAATTTAATAAAAGTATAGGTAAAATTAATAAACAACTAATTATTAAAGCAATAGATGAAATAAATACAACTGACAAGCAAAAAAATGAAATAATGAAAGACTTAAAAGCTTTTTTTAATTGGTGTGTTGAAGAACAAATATTGATTGTTAATCCTATATGGAAATTAAAAAATTATAAAGTTCCAAAACCAAAAATGAAATATTGGATTCCTGAACAATTTATGACTTTTATTAAATGTCTAAATAAAGACATATTATCCGAAAATAGTTCATTAAAAGATAAAGAGATAGCGTATAGAACAAAAATATTAACATTATTAGGATTTACTCTTGGAGATAGATTTGGAGAAACTAGAGCATTAACTTTCAAAGCTGTAAATAAAGAACAATCAAAAATAAGTATTAGATATTCAATTAATTATGATACCAAAAGCAATGATTTCTTATCAAGTACGAAAACTTATGCTTCACAGCGAGATATTGACATATCGACTAAACTTATTAAAGAAATAGAAAATTACAAATATTTTTTAATTAATGAACTAAATTATGATATCAAAGATGATACAATCATTCTTTTCAATCATAAGTTAAAAAGACCTTATAGTGATTCAACTCTAAGAAATAACTTTTATAAATATTGTAATAAAGCAAATGTTCCAAAAATTAGACCATACGACTTAAGGCACACTTATGTTGCTACTATGATGGCGGAAGGTAAGGAATTATATTTAATAAGTGAAAGATTAGGGCATACCAATTTTAATACAACTGTAAACAAATATGGACATTTATCAAATGAAATAAGAAAGGAGATAGCAGGAACTACTGATAAATATATATAGTAATTATAAAGTGGGAGTAATTTTAGGAGTTAAAAAAAATAAAACTGTTGATATACAACAGTTTGAAATCAATATGTGGTGCCGACTAAAGGACTTGAACCTTCGACCTACTCATTACGAATGAGTTGCTCTACCAACTGAGCTAAGTCGGCATTTATAACTAAATTATAGCAAAAAAAAAGAACTTTGTTAAATTCTTTTTATTCAAAATCTAAATGCTTAAATAAAATCACAATATTAATTAATCCACAAATACCAACAATTATATAAATTAGTTTAGTTAAAAAACTTCCTTCTTGAAATAACATTGTAACTAAATTGAAGTCAAATAGACCAATTAATCCCCAATTAAGTGCACCAATAATTGTAAATACTAATGCTATTTTCTCTATTGTTTCCATAACTTCTCCTTTCTTTTTTACTATTATTATTTGTAAATTGTTCCTTTTTATACATTTAACTATTTAAATCATTATATTCTTGATTTAACATCTCATATTTTTGATTTATTTTATTAGCATCAGCTTGTTCTAGACAGTACCATCCTTTTCTAAACATAAGTTCATAAACTTCCCTTTGCAATGAACTTATAGTATCAAATACTTGTTTATGCTTATTATATAACTCCTCACAACTAGCTTCACTCATAGCTATTACATAATTTTTTTCCATATCTTTTAAAGTACTTAGTAAAGAAGTAATATAATCTTTATCATTCATCTCAATACCTTTTGGCACTTCAACTTTTTTATTGCAGATTTTATTATTCATTTGAACCTCCTTCTTTCAAAATATTTAAAACTTCGTTTAAATTATTTTGAAAAACATTATATGCTTTTTGCATAACACTTTTAATTTCTTCACAACTAACACTATTAATACTTGCATTTGCCATTTTAATAGCACCATAATTCCAAGCAAACATATCACTTAAATAATCTAAATCTTTTGAAGATATAATACTAGATACAACATTATAACTTTGTTCTTCCATAAAATTCTCCTTTCATAATTATTATGGAAAAATTAAAATTTTTATATACAAAAAATAAGTAAAAATTAAATCTTACTTATTTATTTTTTTGAATATTCTACAATATTATACCAAGTAACAGGTTCAATAACTCCAGTTATAGGTTCATTATACAAAGATTGAATCTTCATAACTGATCTTTCCATTAAATCATCAAAAATACCACTTACTCTAACCCCTGGAATATTTCTAAATTTTTGACAAATCTTTAGTAGGAATCTTTGAATTATTCTAACATCATCACCTTCCATACCAAGAGCTAGAATTCTTCCTTGGAAAAGTTCATCTTCATACTGAGCATATTCCTTAGGAATGTTTCTAATTGTGTTTTCATAAACTTCTATTATTTTGTTCCATGTAGTTGCATCAACCTCTCCATTAGCGGGAAGTCCATATTTATTTTGAAAATTTATTACCATAGTTTTAGTATTATCATTGAAAACACTATTTACTCTTAATAAAGGCAGATCATTATCAAAATAAGAAATAGCCTGTAAAACATAGTTAAGAACTTGAACACCTATTCCAACATCCGAATAACTTAGTTTATTTCCATATTCAAAAATTGCTTCATCTTCTTCGATTCCTTCAGAGTAAATATCATTTACCCTTTTTACAGCATTATAAATATATTTTATTTTATACCAAGTAGCATAATCTACTATTCCAGTTACATTCAAATTGAATATTTCTTGAAATTTTTTAACGCTATCTTCTGTATAAGTTCCGAAAACACCATTTATTTTAGGAATTTTTGGAATAGCTGGATAGTTATTAGCAATTCTATTTAACTCTCTTTGAATAACTCTTACCTTATCTCCAGCATTACCTAATTTTATTGGATATCCTGGATAAACACCAATTAATTCTCCTGTTGGAGCGTTTTCTACTATATTTACATCATTACCATAATAATGTCTTAATATCTCTAGTGGAGTTTTATTTTGTTTAGCTAAATCAACACTACCCCATTGAGAAAGACCATCACATGTAGTTTTCTTACCATCACAGTAAACAGCATTTAAAGGTTGAATTTGGCCTTGTCTATAAATATAATGATTAAAGATTTCATCAACTTTTCTAGAAATTTTATCAAATATTTGTTTATCTTCTACAAAACTTTGATCATAAGCAGGTAGTGATGTAATATCAAATGTATATCCTCTACTTGGGTACCATTCATTATAAATACGGTTTAAAGCAAAAGATATTTGCGCTAAAATATTTGCTTCGATTGCACTATCTGGCCATGTTGGATATATCTCATTAGATGCCACATTTTTTATATAATCAATAAAAGGCAAACTTACATTTTTACTAGCTTCATTTGGGGCACCCAAATGCACTACTATTTCTGTAGGAATAGACGGATAATTTATAACATTAACCATAAAAATCACCTGTGCTTAGTTCTGGTATAACTGAAATTCTAACCGGTTGAATAACCTTTATGTTATCAAAAATACCAACATTATAATCTTTTTTAAAATTTGTTTTTGGATATGTAACAGTTAATATATAGGAAGTATAGACTATATCACTTACTGAAGATATATCTTTTTTAGATTCTTTTGCAGGTAATATAATATTATCTATAATCCCACTAGAATCAGTAACTCCTTTATAAAACTCAACTTTTTCTCCATTTATCTCTTTCCAAACTTCTATTTCCACATCTGATAGTGGAAAAGCTTGATTAGCTCCTGAAACTTGCACTTTCAATATACCTGTTGCTGTATTATCTCTTGCAAATTCAGGAAATTTAGCAGTATCATATAATACTTCTTGCATAAAATTCTCCTTTATAATTAATTTTTAATTAAATAATTAACTCATCACCTATATTTAATAAGTTACTTTTTAAATTATTCTTAGTCTTTATATCACTTACAGTTGTATTAAATTTTTTTGCTATAGTATATAAACTATCGCCTTTTTGAACTGTATATTTAGTAACAGTAGTCGGTAATTTTAATTTTTGACCTAGTTTTAATGCTGTACTAGTTAAATTATTAAGCTTCATTATTTCACTTACTGTTGTGTTATATCTTTTAGCTATACTGTACAAACTATCCCCTTTTTCTACAGTATAATCACTATAGTCTTCTGGAAGTTCAAAGTCAGTTCCATAACACTCTAAAACTGATGATACACCAGTATTATCTTCAATCTTTAAAACATTTCCAATTGTAAGAGTATTTGATTTTAAGTTGTTATCAATTTTTATCTTATCTACAGTTGTTCCAAATTTCTTAGCTATACTATATAGACTATCTCCCTTTTCAACTGTATAAGAAACATATTTACCTAAATTTGAGTCATTAGTATCCTCTATATGACAAGGTATCGTTAATTTTTGTCCTATTGAAAGTAGATTAGTAGTTAGACCATTATATTTTTTTATCTCATCTGCTGTTGTATCATATTTTTTGGCTATACTATAAAGACTATCACCTTTTTCTACTGTATAGATTACACATTCTGATGGATTGTCACCACTATTATCCTGTAATATAAGAACTTGTCCTGGTACTAAAAGATCACTAGTCAAATTATTTAATTCTCTTATTTTTTGAGCACTAGTATTATGTTGTCTAGATATACCATATAAAGTATCACCTTTTTGAACTACATACGTATTTGTACTATTCATTTAATTACTCCTCTCATTAATGTATATGTAAAAATATTCAAAATAAAAACTGATTAAACATCTTTTAATCAGCTTTCTTTAATTTATTGTAATCTCCTGTCTTTGTTAGAACTTTATATCCTTCTTTTTGCCTTAATTTTTTTCTTTCTTCTACTTCAAGCACTAATACTTTTTCAGCTATATCAATATGTAATATTCCATCTAAATGATCAAGTTCATGAGAAAGTACAGTTGATTCAAAACCTTCAAAAATATCCTCATGCTTTTCACCATTTAAGTCAATATAATCAACCAAAATCTTATATGGTCTTTTTACTAAACCTGTATTATCAAGACAACTAGCACATGCTTCCCAATATTCAGTTAATCCTTCACGTAACTTTACGACAGGATTTATTAATACCCTTGCCTCATTATATTTTTCATCTTCTTCAGTGGCAGCATTTTCTTGCATTTTATTTATTATATCTAGATTAGTATTTTTTAAATAAACTAGCCTCTTAGGAATTCCAAGTTGAACAGCAGCCATTGCCATAACTCTATTTTCTTTACAATATTCTTCTAATACCTTTATATCATTTAATAGATTTTCATCATTAAGAGCAACTTCTTTTGATATTTGTCTTAAAAACTCTTCATTATCATTAATTGTTATAGCTTTCATTTTCTCTCTCCATATTTTTTAACCTTTTTACTATCAGTTTGGTACTTTGCTTCTTCACTTGCTGCTTCCTTTCTATAAAAACTCGCAGCATTTATATAACTATCTTGAGGTATTTTAGTTTTAGCTTCCAACAAAATTGCCATATTATCAAATTTTTCTGCTCTATTATATAAATGTAGTGCTTTTAGAGAATTAAATTCTTTCATATCAGAGTTTTCTCTTATTGTCTCTTCTAAATATTCTTTAATATATGATGGTCTTTCAACAGTTACTATCTCAGTACCATTCATCTTAGCTTCAGGAACTTTTACATCCAAAAACAGTTCAAACCAAGCGGCAACTACATATCTATGACAAAATTCATCACTAGATTCATAGCATAACAAAATAGAATTATTAAGTTCATTATATACATCTGTAGGATCCAATTTTGATAAAACTTCCTCCCAATATTTTTCAATGTAATATCTATTATTTTCAAGTTCTGATAATACCCCTATATTATCATGCCATACTTTCCAAAAATCTTTTTTAGGAGCTAACTTACTATAACATTCTCCTTTATAAGATACACTTTTACCTCGATCACCAGAAATAGAATATGTTTTATATATATCACTTTTCCAATCTTTATAACTACTTGTAATAATCATAGTAATTCCCCCAAACTATATTAATTTCTTTAATACTGGTGTATTTTGTTTCTCATTTTCTTTTGTTTTAGAATCTATTTTAGAAAATGTATCTACTATAGATACTAATATCTGGCTTGCCTTTTCCATATCTTCTAAACATACATATTCATATATACTATGAAAATTATGACCTCCAGTACCAATATTTGGACACTTTATACCCATATAACTTATATCAGCACCATCAGTACCACCCCTAATTTCCGTTATTATAGGTTCAACTCCATTCTTTTTAATAGCCTTTATTGTATTTTCTATAATGAGTGGATCCTGATTTATAATGTTAAACATATTCCTGTAGGAATCCCTAACATTAAGTGAAATGACGTTACCATATTTACTGTTTAATTGATTAACAATTTCTTTTAATAACATCTTCCTTTTTTCTAAATTACTTTCGTCAAAATCTCTTATTATATACCTCATTTTAGTATATGATACATCACCACTGATTTCTTCAAGATGGTAGAAACCCTCATGCCCTTCAGTATTTTCTGGTACTTCTTCTGGTAAAAGAGAATTAATTATAGTTGCAATCCTAACGGAATTTATCATTTTATCTTTTGCAGAACCAGCATGAGTACTTACCCCATTAATTTCTATAGTTGCACTTGCAGCATTAAAATTTTCATAAGAAAATTCTCCAACACTACTTCCATCTACTGTATACGCATAATCTGGTTTAAATATATCATAATTCAAATATTTAGTTCCATTTCCTATTTCCTCATCAGGAGTAAAACATATAAAAATATCACCATGTTCCACATCATTAGTAGAATAGTATTCTAACATATTCATTATTTCTGCTATTCCAGCCTTATCATCTGAACCAAGAAGAGTTGTACCATCAGTAGTAATCAAAGTTTTTCCAACATGATTTTTTAAATCTGAATATACCGAAACATCTAATTCAGTATTATTATTTAATTTTACATTTTCTCCATCATAATTATAAATTATTTTAGGATTTATATTTTTACCTGATGCTGAGGAGGACGTATCTAAATGTGATACAAATCCAATTTTTGGTAAATCTGCAACACCTTTCAATCTTGCATATATATAGCAATGCTCTTCGTCCATAAATATCTCATCAAGTTGTAATTTATTTAATTCATCCACTAATATATTGGCAAAAACAAATTGCCCCTTTGAACTAGGTGTATTATCATTATTTGAGTTAGATGTAGTATCTATTTTTATATATTTTATAAATCTATCCAATATTGTCATAAAAACCTCCCAAAAATTTATTTACAAATATAATATCACACATGTAGATTATTTTGTTATTGAAAACCATATTTCATAATTATTTATCATAAATAATATGCAACTAATAATAGCTTATATGTCATTAAACATTAACTTATAAATATCTTATCATATATTAAAATTCGAACTCTATAAAGTTCGAGTTACTTATCAATTTAGTGCAAATGACAAAATGGTTTACAACTCTTTCGCGTAAAGACAAATGATTTATATCAATAATTAGATACATTATACCACTAACACACGATTTTTGTCATAGTTTTTATTTTTGTATTCTTTATTAAAATATTATGATAAAATAATTTATGAAAGGTAGGTGTATGCAATGGATAACAGTAAAAATGAACTTGAATTAAAAAAGAAAGGGAATAGTTCAATTATAACAATCGTTATTTTATCGTTATTAGTACTAGTTTTAGGAGGGTATATTATATATGAAAAAATAACACCAAATAGCAATAATACTTCTAATAATACTAATAAAGAAAGTAATCAAAATAGTAATGAAAAAGTAATAAAGTACAATGCTTATAATGTTGGAGATAAAGTCACAGCAAAGTTAAACGACTCAATTGAGTCAACTTTTTATGTTTTAAAGCAATCATCTGAAACTGATGAAAATGTTACTTTATTTGCAGAAAAAAATATTGGAACTAGTGCATTTAATACTGACTTCACAGATGGCAATGAATACAAAGGTTCTTTAATAGAAAGCAAATTGAATGAATTAACAACTTCATGGACAAATATAAAAGAAAAACGATTAATTACTGTAGATGAAATAAATGCAACTGGACTAACTAATAAAGAACGATGTGGCCCATCAGAAAATGATTTATGCGATACTGTTAAAGAAAATTCATGGCTAAAATATAAAAATGAATTTTATTGGACCATGACGAAAGCAGAAAGCAATGGCAATATCCAATATGATAAAGGAAAATATATCTATTATGTCGATTTAGGTGGATCAATAACAGGACATATCGTTGGTTATAAACCTGGTGGTGAATGGAATGAAAACGGAACTGCATTTGATAACTTTGGAATAAGACCTGTAATTGAAATATCTAAAGAATATATTAAGTAATTAAAAATGATGGATTTTGAAGTTTAATCCATCATTTTTAATTTTTATTTGGTTTCAATTAAGTATTATTATCTTCATTTATTTGTTGTTTTAGTACTTCTAATTCTTTAATATTCTTATTATTTTTTAATACTTCCATTTGATTTCTTGCAGATTCGTTTAACTGAATTAATCTATCAGACTGTTTTATATTCACTCTGATTAGTTCTGCATTAATATTTGAATAAACTTATCTCCCATTTTATTATTTTAGGTAAACTATCTTTTGTAAAAACACTATATTTATCAACTTGCTTACTCATACCTGTTTTACAATTTTCTTTAACTGCAATTCTATATGAAGATGAGGAGAAAATTCATCGAACTCAATTGCTTTTTTAATTATATTTATCATAAACACCAACATTTCTATAATTTTTTTGTACAACAAAAAAATCAATCATTTCTGATTGATATCTATCTAAAAGTTCGAATAGTTCGAACAGATTCGCCACTGGTGGAGCTGAGGAGAATCGAACTCCTGTCCAAAAATACCAATACATAAACTTCTACAAGTTTAGTTAACTAATTAAATTTGCCTACTATTCAAGTAATTAACGACCAAAATAATAAGCTAGTCTATTAAATTCATTTTAGCTATAGACATTACTAAAATATAATCCACATAATTGAACCTTAGCTATTTCCTGTAGATAAAAAATAGTAAGATGCTTTGCATTTAATTAAGCAAAAGCTAATTGATTTCTGTTTCCAGTTATATTTAATTTTGCTTGTAACGTAAGCATACGACTTGCCATCTATGCTTAAATATTCCTGTCGAAACC
>JAUNMG010000031.1 GCA_030531905.1 bacterium
AATTAACAGCGTTAGATGCACCTACTAGAATAAATAAAATAAAAAGTCCATATAATCTATCTTTATATCTATATTCAGACAATGTTCCATCAACATCAAAAAAAACATATTTTTCTTTTAATTTTTCTATCATAATTATTACCCCTAGCATTATATTATTTATAACAAATTAATTATACTATATTTTAGATAAATTTACTATATGTTCATTGATTTATCCTAGAATTTATCATATAATTTATTCGACAAGTGATGGATATTTTTTTGATAATAGAATATTTAAAACCTTCTTATCAACTGCTCCATTTGAAATCAACTTACGGACTTAATTGTTCGTAAGTTTTTATTTTATTAAAAAAATACACTTAAAAAAGTGTATCTTATAGTAAAATATTTACTAATTATTTGGATTATACCCGAAACCAGTTCCTGAAAACAAGAAGAATATGATAATTATAACTATAATTATAGCCCAAATCCAACCACTACCATATCCAGCATTATTATTAGAACAGTATGATGGGTATCCATATCCGTACATCATAATAAGTTCTCCTTTCATTTTATTATATTACAATTCCTAAAAACTTAGCATAACGTCCACCTAATAAAATAATTAAAGAAATTTATTTATATCATGATTATGGCCAATACTAAAAATTTACTTCTTCATATTATATAGTGAAAGAGAGCTGATAATATGATTAAAGAATTTTTTTCTAAAGGAATTGTCCGTACTGTTATTAAAACATTTATTCAAGGTTTTTTAGGAGCTTTAGCTGTTACTATTGTTAATGTAGATTTTTCAAATAAATGTATTGTTATCTCTGTTTTGATAGGAGCAATTATTTCTGGTATCAGCGCTTGTTTTGAAATATTTAAAAACAAGAAAGGAGGTAAGAGATAATGTTAAAAAAACAGAAATCTAAAAGCAATGATATAGAAAATTTTTTATGTCCATTTACAGATATGTATATAACACAAGGAGCAGGGGAAGGTACTCATAAAGGAACAATGGCAGTTGATGTAAGAGGTAATAATTCTGGTGAAAAATATGCCTATTATGCACCTTGTAATCTAAGATGTATTAGAACCTATCCTGAAAGTGGGCAGGTAATGTGGCAATCAATAAATAAAGTAAGATGCGCTAATGGATATATTGGTTATGTTACTTTAATGACTGCTCATGATAATAGTATGGATGCTAGAGCAGGTCAAACTGTTTCTCAAGGAGATCAGCTAGGTAATATGGGAGATAAGGGTAATGCTACAGGTGTTCATTGTCACTTGCAAATAGCACAAACTTCTGATACATCATGGTATAAAAATAAATATGGAATTTACATGTTCAATAATGAAGCAGATTTAGACGAAGTATGTTTCTTTGATAATACTAATATATTAAATCGTAGTGAATATTTAAAACCAAAGTATACATCATCTATTCCAAGTTCTTCAGAAGGAAAGAAATATGTTAATTTACCACCAAGTATTTCTAGTTGGGCTGTATATGATGTAGCATTATCCCCAGTAAAGAAAAATGCTAAGGCCTATTTAAATCCTAAAAAATTTGGAGGCCTAAGCTATTTAATTTATGGATATCATGATTCTAATACAACAGTAGAAATCGAAACAAGTGATTTTGGTAGAGTAAAGATATATATTGCTTCAACGGTAGCAGAACTTTCTGATACACCTAAATATAAGTATGGAAATTATTAAAAAAGAAGAAAAATATAAGTATAAATATTTTTCTTTTTTCTTTTGATTGTGATATCCTATTACTAGGAGGATATTAGAAATGAAAAAATTTGTAAAATTAGTAACATTAGTATTAGTTATATTTATATGTTGTAGTTGTAGTAATGATAGTAAGAAAAAAATAGATTTACTAGGAATTGATTTTGAAAAAAATGGGAATGAAGCTTCTTTTGAAAAGTATAAAACAGAAAATCCGCTTGTTGCGATGGATATAGAAGGTTATGGGGCAATTGTAATAGAACTATATCCAGATATGGCAGAAAATACAGTTAATAATTTTATTTATTTAACTAAATCTGGTTTTTATGATAATAATACATTTCATCGTTTAGTACCTGGGTTTGTATTACAGGGAGGAGATCCAGATGGTACTGGTTCTGGTGGGCCTGGATATTCAATTAAAGGTGAATTTAAGAATAATGGTTATTCAAAAAACACTTTAAAACATGAAGAAAGAATTGTATCTATGGCCAGAAGTCAAGATATGGACTCTGCTGGTAGTCAGTTTTTCATCATGTTAGGCAAGTCTGATTATTTAGATGGAGATTATGCTGCTTTTGGAAAAGTAATTGATGGATATGATGTTATTAAAGAAATAGAAAATGAGGAAATAGTTTCAGATAGTGAGACTGGAAAACTTAGAAAAAATTTAACCATAAAAAAAGCTCTAGTTGATACTAGAGGTAAGGAATATAAAGAAGTTGAAAAGATTAGTTCTTAGTAAACTTCTTTTCTTTATCATTTAAGGTTTTAGCAACTATATCAGGATAATCACTAATATAAATTATTTCTTTATAATTAGGTCCTACCTCATTAATAATATTTTCTGTTTCTTCTTTACTATTGACAGTCCATACTGCTATTTGTTTATTTTCATCTAATAATCTATTTACAAGTTCATCAGAGACTAAATTTTTTCTTAATCCAATATTATCAAATAAATCAATATAATTTAAACTGTTTTTATTTTTTATAATTGCTAAGTAATTAAAGTCAGGTCTTTTTTCTTTTAAATATAAAAGTGAAAGTAAATCACTACTTTGGAAAATAATATTATTTGTATCAATTCCATCTAATTCTTTTAATAAAGAATCTACATATACTTCTGTATTGTTTTTAAATTTTAAATCTAAAATAATTTTTTTATTACCACAGGCTTTTAATCCTTCATTTAAAGTACAGATTTTGTATTTTTTATAATCAATATTTGAAGCACGTGATGTAATTATATCTCCATCAGTAGTATTAAAGATATTAGTAATATTTTTATTAAAACTATTATTTAAATAGTAAAAATTATAATTATCTAATGACTCTAAAGTTTCATTTGAAATGGTTGTTTTACAATTATAACCAATAACAAGATTATTATTGTGAGATAGGACTAAATTATTATCTTTTGTGAGTCTTACATCTAATTCTATATAATCAATGTATTTTTTATTTTTTGCAAGAGTAATAGAGTTAGCGGTATTTTCAATTTCTTTAGAAGAAAAACCTCTATGAGCTGCTACTAAAAAATCATCATCTATGAAGTTTTCATCAAAACTTTCAATACTTTTTGTGTATTCATAGGATTTATCTTTACAAAGCTTAATTTTTATTCCTCCAGTTACTAATAGTAACAAAGTTGTTGAATATAGAGTTATATTTGTTGCTAATTTTTTCATACTACCACTTCCAAGGAGAATATTATAACACAAAAAAAGTGATTTTCAAAATCACTCATTAATAATTTTTACAGCTTTATCTGGCTTTAGGCTTACTAATAAATCTTTTTGATGAAG
Organism: bacterium; assembly: GCA_030531905.1. Classification (GTDB taxonomy): domain Bacteria; phylum Bacillota_I; class Bacilli_A; order RF39; family UBA660; genus UMGS995. Next base: position 3,549 of record JAUNMG010000031.1, read on the forward strand.
ATTACTTAACTTTCTATATTTAATTCCACAGGTATCAAATAGATGTTTAGAAGCTAAGTTTTCTTTTGTACCATTATACTTATCTGATAAATAAATTATTTCTTTAATTCCAGATTGAATAATTATTTTTGCACACTCATTACATGGAAATAAATCCACATATATTTTAGAATTATTAAAGTCTTTTCTGCTACCACGGTAATTTAAAATAGCATTTAACTCAGCATGACAAACATATGGGTATTTAGTTTCATTAGGATTAGAACTAGTTTTATCCCATGGAAAATTATCATCACTAAAACCATTCGGCGTTCCATTATATCCAATAGATAGGATTCTGTTTTCTTTATCTACAATACAAGCACCTACTTGAGTAGAAGGATCTTTACTTCTAGCAGCAGCAAGTTTACTTATTCCCATAAAGAATTCATCCCAATCTATATAATCTTTTCTTTTATTCCCTAATATATTTTCATCTAATATCATTTATAAATTCTCCTTTTTTCTCCATTTTTTAACTAACGACTTATGATGTTTATTTTTCTTTTTAGTCTTTAATGATATATATTCATCAAGTTCATATACTTTCATTTTACTAGAATTTAAAGCTTTATTTAAAGAAGGAACAACTACAACATGTGATGTGAAATTTTCCCCATCTTTTAAATAATAAATCATTTGATTTAATCTTTCAATTCTACTATCATCACTACTTAAGTCTTTTGGTATAAATATCATTCCTGATTTAACATGAACTGTACTAGTATTTAGAAAAACAATTGAATCTAAGCTAGCAATAAAACTAGAATATGCAATTTCTTCTGAATCCATATAAAATATATCATCATCACTTGGAGTTATATCTGTAAAACTTTCAAAAAAATTATTTTTCTCATGTCTAAATAGTTTTCCTAATGTAAATTTTAATACACTTCCATGATGTACAAAACTTTCTTCTTCAATAATATTACTTGGTAAATAGATAGTTTTATTCTCATATTTTTTTGGAATGATAAATCCAAATCTACCTATTGAATTTATATCAAAATTTAATGGTGTGTTACTATTATATACTTCAAAAATGTCTAAATTTTGATTCATAAAAATACTTCCTTACGGATTCGATTATAACACGGAAAATATTATTGTTTCAATTGTTTTTATTTAATTTACAAAGAAGATATACTTATGATATACTTCATTTGGAAATAAGAGGAGTAATTATATGAAGGAGTTTCTAAATAATCTTAAATTTTCTTGGCAGTATTCAAGAAATCAAAAAAAGAATTTAATTGGATTTATTTTTACAAATATTTTAATAATAGTAATAAGTGTTATTATTCCAATATTATCAGCAAAGATAATTATTTACTTAACAGATAATGAATTTAAGCAACTACTATTAATCGCACTTGTTATTTTGTTAGTAGAGTGGTTTAGAAATATATTAAATTACATTGGAAGATATAATAGTAATGTTTTATTTAGAGAAACGTATGTTAATTTACAAACTAGCCTAGGAAAAGAAATTTTAAAAATAGAAAATAAAAATATAGATAGTGAGGGATCTGGTTTATTTATCCAACGTCTTACAAATGATACTTCTAAACTTTCTGAAGTGTTTCCAATGTTAATAGATTTTTTGACTAATATAATAACTAATATTGGTATATTTGTAGCGATATTTATAATTAATAAGATTGTTTTTTTCTATATTATTCTTATGACAGTTATTTTGTATTTTATCGAAAAAAGAAGAGTTAGACTAAGAAATGAAAATGATAAAAAGTTCCGAAAAATGAATGAAAAGGTTTCTAGTTTTGTAGGAGAAATGATAAGAGGAATAAAAGATATTAAAATGCTTAATTCTGAAGATAGTTTTATAAATGAACTACATAATAAAGTCGTTAATTTAAATCAAGAAAGATATAAGATGAATAATGTAGACAGAAATTATCATTTAGGAATCGGGACATTATTAGATCTAAAAGATTATATTTTAGTAGTTTTATTAATAGTTTTAATAGAAAATAAGCTTATAGTAGTTGCGAATGCCTTAATAATTAATAATTATTCAAGTAGAGTTACTGATGTTGTATTTTGGATAGGTTCGTTTTTAGAAAGAATAAAAGACTTTAACTTATCAGTAAGTAGAATTAGAGAAATTATGGACTCTTCATCTTTTTCGAAAGAGGAGTTTGGCAAAAAACATTTAGATAAAGTTAATGGAGATTTCGAATTTAAAGATGTAGAATTTTCTTATGGTAAAAAGAAAGTATTAAAGAAGACGAGTTTTAAAGTTGAAGCTAATAGTACAGTTGCCTTTGTTGGTAAGAGTGGTTCAGGAAAAACAACAGTCTTTAATTTATTGTGCAAACTATATGATATTGATTCTGGTAAGATAACTATAGATGGTGTTGATATTAATGAACTAGATAAAGATTCAATAAGAGGAAATATAACAATTATTAATCAAAGTCCATATATATTTAATGTAAGTATTAAGGATAATTTAAGACTTGTAAAAGAAAATCTAACGGAAGAAGAAATAGTAGAAGCTTGTAGGGTTGCTTGCCTTCATGATTTTATTATGAGTTTGCCAGATGGATACGATACTATTGTTGGAGAAGGTGGAGTTAATTTATCTGGTGGTCAAAAACAACGTTTAGCTATCGCAAGAGCTTTAGTTCAAAAGACTGAAATTATTTTGTTTGATGAAGCTACAAGTGCTTTGGACAATGAAACTCAAAGTCAAATTCAAAAAGCAATTGATAATATGAAAGAAGAATATACTATTTTAATAATAGCGCACCGTCTGTCTACTGTTATTAACAGTGATAAAATTCTTTTCTTAGATGATGGTAAAATTATAGATGGTGGTAGTCATGAATATCTATTAAAAAATTGTAGGGAATATCAAAAACTATATGAAAAAGAATCATTAGCTTTAGATGGTTGTGATTAAAATAAAAATTACAAAATTAAACTATATTATTGTAAAATCTAATAATTTATTTTATAATATGTTATAGATGCGATGAACCTGAGGAGTATATAATTGATATTTTTAGAGAGGTTATGGTTGGTGAAAATAACTAATAAATATTATAGAAGGTAGCAGGGAAGCATAATTATTGAAACTAAGTAAATAATTCCGGGTAATTTCCGTTAAAGATATTGAGGTTACTTTGTAACAAATTAAGGTGGTACCACGATACTATTCGTCCTTAGGGATGAGTAGTATTTTTATTTTTGGAGGATACATTATGGAAGAGAAAATTGAAGTATTCAAAAAATACACAGATAGCTATATACCATTAAGCCATATGTGTATTTTAAAAGTAAATCATACAATGCGAGTCATGGAATTATGTGGTTTAATAGCAGAAAGCTTAAAACTATCTAAAGAAGATATAGAACTTGCCAAAACATGTGGACTCGTCCATGATATCGCCAGATTTGAACAATGGAAAAGATATCAAACTTTTGCTGATTCAAAAAGTATTGATCATGGTGATTTTGGAGTGGAAATCTTAAAAGAAAATGATTTTATTAGGAAATTTAATAAAGATGAAAAATTAGATAACTTGATTTTGAAAACAGTTAAAAATCATAACAAATATAAGATAGAAGAAGACTTATCCGAAAGAGAAAAATTATTCTGTAATATCGTTCGAGATGCTGATAAAATAGATATACTATATTTATATACAATAGAAGAAATTAGTTTAAATATTAGTAATGAAGACTTTAGTGATGAAGTATATGAAGGTTTATTAAGTCAAAATCTTATTCTTATATCTAAAAGTCTAAAGAAAACAAAGGCAGATATATTAGCTATTTCCTTAGGATTTGTTTTTGATTTAAATTTTCCTATTAGTTATCAGATATTAAGAAATAGAAAGTACTATGATAAAGAAATAGAAATTTACATTAACAAAAGTAATAATGAAGAATTTAAGAAAAAGTTAGAAAACTTAAAAAATGTAATTAACAAATATATAGATGGGAGATGTAATAATGTTAGATAAAAAATATGATCATAAGAGTGTAGAAAATAATAAGTATGAATATTGGATGGAGAAAGGTTATTTTAAAAGTGGAGATTTAAACAAAAAACCTTATTGTATAGTTTTACCTCCTCCAAATGTAACAGGAAAACTTCATTTAGGACATGCTTGGGATTTAACATTACAAGATATTATTATTAGATATAAAAGAATGGAAGGATATGACTGTTTGTGGCTTCCTGGAATGGATCATGCTGCTATCGCAACTGAGGCTAAAGTTGTTAAAAGACTTAAAGATAATGGTTTAGAAAAACATACGGTTGGACGTGATAAATTCCTAGAAGAGTGTTGGAACTGGACTCATGAACATGCTGACATCATTAGAAATCAATGGGCAAAGATGGGAATATCTGTAGATTATTCTAAAGAAAGATTTACCCTAGATAAGGGTATGGAAGATGCCATTAAAAAAGTTTTTGTAGACTACTATAACAAGGGATTGATTTACCGTGGAGAAAAAATAATCAACTGGGATCCAGCTGCACAAACAGCTTTATCAAATGAAGAGGTAATTTATTCAGAGGAAAAAAGTGCTTTCTATCATCTAAAATACAAACTTGTAGATAGTGAGGAGTATATAGATGTTGCAACAACACGTCCAGAAACTTTATTTGGTGATACTGCAGTAGCAGTTAATGAAAAAGATGAAAGGTACAAAGATTTTGTTGGTAAAAATGTAATTCTTCCGATAGTTAATAGAGAAATTCCTGTTATAACAGATGAACATGCTGATATGACTAAAGGAACAGGTGCTGTAAAAATAACTCCAGCACATGATCCTAATGACTTTGAAGTAGGGGAAAGACATAATTTAGAAAGAATTGTTATTTTGAATGATGATGCTACTATGAATGAAAATGTTCCTTTAAAATATCAAGGTATGAGTCGTGAAAAAGCACGTGAAGAAGTAGTTAAAGATTTGGAAAAAGAAGGTTTACTTCTAAAAGTAGAACCAATATCTCATGAAGTTGGACACAGTGAAAGAACAGGAGTTATGGTTGAACCAATGATTAAGAAACAATGGTTTGTTAAAATGAGACCTTTAGCTGATAAAGTATTAGAAAATCAAAAAAATAGTAAAACTAAAGTTCATTTTGTACCTAGTCGTTATGAAAAAACTATGAATCATTGGATGGAAATTACTTATGATTGGTGTATTTCTAGACAATTATGGTGGGGACATAGAATTCCTGCTTGGTACAAAGGTGATCAAGTATATGTTGGGGTTGATGCACCAAAAGAAGATGGATGGGTTCAAGATGATGATGTCCTAGATACTTGGTTTTCATCTGCTTTATGGCCATTCGCAACTCTAGGTTGGCCAAATGATAATACTTTAGTTGATAGATATTATCCAAATAATTGTTTAGTTACAGGTTATGATATTATTCCATTCTGGGTAAATAGAATGACTTTCCAAGGAGAAGAATTACTTGGTAAAAGACCATTTGAAGATTGCTTAATCCATGGTTTAATTCGTGATAAACAAGGACGTAAATTTTCAAAAAGTTTAGGTAATGGAATTGATCCATTTGATATGATAGAATCATATGGAGCTGATTCTTTAAGATTTTATCTTTCAACAGATGTTAGTAGTGGTACAGATATGAAGTTTGATGAAGATAAAATTAAATCAACTTGGAACTTTATTAATAAATTATGGAATGCTTCAAGATTTACTCTTATGAATATTGAAGATTTAAAAGAAATTAATTTGGATAATTTAAAACCAGAAGACAAATGGATTTTAACTAAATATGAAAGTATGCTTCATACCGTTAAGAAATTTATGGATAAGTATCAGTTCAATAATGTTGGTAGTGCAATTTATGATTTTACTTGGAATTATTTCTGTGATTATTATATCGAAATGGCAAAATACTCAATAGATGATATCACAACTAAATCAGTATTATGTAGTGTTTTAACAGGTATTTTAAAAGTATTACATCCATTTATGCCATATGTTACAGAAGAAATTTATCAAATGTTACCAGTAAAGGGATCTGAATCAATAATGATATCAGAGTATCCAAAATATCAAAGTAAATATGTCTTTGAACTTGATAGTAAAGTTGTTGATGATCAAGTAGAATTTATTAAGAATTTTAGAAATGTTAAAGCTGGAAATAATATAACTAAAGATATGAAAGTAATGTTTGATACTGAAGATGATAATGAACTTATTGTTAAGATGTTAAAATTACAAGATAATTTAGTTAATAAACCTCTTGGTATGAAAGCTTATAGAGTTTTCTCTGAAAGAGTTAAAGCTCAAATATTTTTTGAACGTATTGAAACAGAAGCTGATAAGGCTATTAAAGAAGCAAATATTAAAACTTTAACTGAATCAATCGCAAGAAGAGAAAAATTATTATCAAATGAAAACTATGTAAATAAAGCTCCTGCTAATATAGTAGAGATGGATAGAAAAAAACTTCAAGAAGAAAAACAAAAACTAGAAGAATTGAGAAAATAGTTAAATAAAAAATAATGTGTAAAATTTCTTACATGTTATTTTTTTTCGACAAATTTTTGATATTTAGTTTGTTACTATATTTATGGTGATAAGATATGAAAAAAACATTAATACTAATGGTAGCTTCTATTGTTTTAGGTTCATTATGTGGAAAAGTCCTTTATAGTAACTATAAAAATACTAATAGTGTTTTTGCCTCAAAAGAAAAAGTTTATGTTTTACAAGAAGGAGTTTATACAAGCTTAAGTTCACTAAATAGAAATACTAAAGATATTAATCCTAAAACAATTGTGAAAAAAGATAATCAATATTATGTTTATGTTGGTATAACTAGAGATTTAGAAAAGTTAAAAAAGTTAAAAAAAGTCTATAATAAAAAGGGATATGCTACATATCAAAAAGAAATCAATGTAGATGATGCAATCTTTTTAGCAAATCTTGATCAATATGATTTACTACTTGATAGTGCTAAAACTAGTGATGATGTTTTGGCAATTCAAGAAGTAGTTTTATCAAATTATGAAGAGTTAGTGAAAAGTTAATTCTTTTTTTTGTTTATAATATTATTAGAGAGGTGATTTATGAGTAGAGTAAAAGATATAATAGAAAGTGAAAGACCAAGAGAAAGACTTCTTAGTACTGGTGTTGAAAAACTAAGTAATGAAGAAGTAATTGCGATTATTTTAAAAACAGGAACCAAGGATAAAAGTGTTCTAGAACTTTCCAGGGAACTAATTAATATATATGGTGGTTTTTCTAATTTAGAAAATATTAGTGTTGAAAAATTAAAACAAATAAAGGGAATAGGAGAAGTAAAAGCTATTGAATTAGTAACAGCTTTAGAATTTGGAAAAAGAATATTTTTAGAGAAAGATACACATACTAAAAAAAGATTAAGTAATGCTAAAAGTATTTGGCAAGCTATGAAATATTTATTCTATAATAAGAAACAAGAATATTTTTATGCCTTATATTTTGATAATAAGCAACAACTAATAAGTTATAAATTACTTTTTATGGGAACAATTAATAGAAGTGTAGTTCATCCAAGAGAGGTATTTAAAGAAGCTTATTTAGTAAGTGCATCATCTATTGTATGTATGCATAATCATCCATCAGGTGATATTAGTCCAAGTGCAGAAGATATAAAGTTTACAAAAAGTATTTATGAAATAGGATTAATTCAAGGAATACCAGTAGTAGATCATGTTATAGTAAGTAATGATTCCTATTATAGCTTCTATGAAAATAAAAATATTTTTACTTTGTAAATGTTGTAAGTAACTATAAATTATATTATAATATTAAGAGTTGAGAGGGCGATATTATGTATCATAGAAAAAAAGAACGTAAGAAGAAAATGATTATAATTTTTACTAGTATTATAGGTATATTTTTGCTTTTATTTGCCTCTGTTTCCTTAAATAGAAATTATAGTTTTTTTGAAACTATATTAAAAGATGTTTCAATGTTTTTTGATAAAGTTATTATGTATCCATTTACAGCTTTAAATAAAGAAAAAGGTGAAGATTTATCTAAGAGTTATGTTATTCAAAAAAATGTTAATAAGTCTTTAGAAAAAGAAATAGAAGAGTTAAAAGATGCTCTTAAATTAAATGAAACTTTGACCGAGTATGATACTGTTAATACTACAGTTTTATCAAGAAATAAGAGTTATTGGTTTAATACAATTACAATTGATAAAGGTTCATCTGATGGAATCAAGAAGGATATGGCTGTTGTTACTAAAAAAGGATTAGTTGGAAAAATTTCAAAAGTAAGTCATAATTCTAGTGAAGTAAAATTAATTACTTCTGATGATATTAATTATAAAGTTTCTGTTGGTATTTCAGTATCAAGTGGAGATACTTATGCTATTTTAAATGGGTATTCTAAAAAAGAAGGTCTACTTTCTATAACGGGTGTTGATAAAAACTCTGATATTAAAGAAAATGATATTGTTGTTACAAGTGGACTTGGTGGAAAAGAACCACGAGGAATATATGTAGGTGTTGTTAAAAAAATGACTAATGATAAGTATAATCTAAGTAAAACTATTTATGTAGATCCTGGACAAGATTTTAACAGTATTCATTATTTAACAGTTCTAAAGGAGAAGAAGTAATGTTAGTAAGTAATATTATTGTTATAGTATCCTTAATATTAGATGGAATACTAACCAATTTCTTGCCATATATGGTATCAGATTTATCTATTTTTACACCACTTTTAACAGTAGTATCCTTAGTTATTATTTATCCATTTTTTAAAAAAGATAAAAAGAAGTACTTAATATATTCATTTGTAGTAGGAATTATCTATGATTTGTTATATACCAACTTACTATTCTTAAATGGATTAATTTTTTTAGTACTAGGACTTTTAATTACGGTACTATATCAAAATATTGGTAATAATTATTTAAAGATTATTCTTAATATAACCTTAGTAATAATTAGTTATGAATTATTAACTGTACTTGTAATATTCTGTTTTAATTTAGTCCCACTTAGTATAGATAAAATAATTTATAAAATAAGTCATAGCTTATTACTTAATTTAATCTATGGAGAAGTAATTTATTTTATTTTAAAGAAAATCCCAAAGAAATATTTAAAAGTTCGTCTGGACTAGAATATTTCTTTTTTTATTTCATATTATTTAATAAGGAGAAACTAATATGAATATAGATGATTATCGTAGTAATAAAAAAGTAAGTAAAAAATTAGTTTTAAAGAAAAGTGTTAAGAATTTCTTTAATAGATGTTTAGTTGTAATTATAATTGTTTTACTTTCAATGATAGTAATTAAAAAAAATCCTAGTTTTAAAAACAAAATTATAAAGTATGTTTATGAAGAAAATATTAATTTCACAAAACTAAAAAATATCTATGATAAATATTTTGGAAAGATATTATCTATTGATAAAGTAGTACCAAAAGAAGAAAAAGTATTCAATGAAAAATTAAGTTATAGTAAAGCTAGTGTTTATAAAGATGGAGTAGAGTTAAAAGTAGATGATAATTATTTAGTACCTAATTTGGAAAGTGGAATAGTAGTTTTTATGGGAGATAAAGAAGGTTATGGTAATACTATAATTATTGAACAAATTAATGGAATTGATGTTTGGTATTCAAATATTAATACAAATGATATTAAACTTTATGATTATATAGAAAAAGGAAAGCTTTTAGGTGAAGTTGCTGGTAAAAAAATGTATATGGTTTTTCAAAAAGATGGGAAAGTTTTAAATTATAAAGACTATATCTAAGTATATTTATGTTAGTCCATTACTTTTTTTATTTGCACTACTTGCTTTTCTAATAGGGGCTTTTATACCATTTATTATCCTTTTTTCTTTAATTATAGTTCATGAGTTAGGCCATTTTTTAACCGCAATCATTTTAAAAATAAAACCAGATAAAATTTATATTTATCCATTTGGAGGAATTTCAAGATTTGATATATCTCTAAATGAAGATTTATTAAAAGAATTTATTGTTTTAGTAATGGGACCATTAGTCCAATTTATTTTTTCTATAATTCTAACAAATATTAATTTTTTTAGTCATTATAAAGATTTAATTATTATTTATAATTATACAATTTTAGGATTTAACTTATTACCAATTTACCCATTAGATGGAGGAAAACTTGTAAATATTTTATTATCTTCGAAATTGTCTTTTAAAAAAAGTCTAAGTATTACTTTGATAATTTCCTATTTGACGGTATTTATTTTTGGAATATATTTTATGTATAAAGATATTTCTTTAAATATAATTATTATTGTTAGTTTCTTATTGTATAAAGTAGGGTATGAATGGAAAAATAAAAAATATATGATGGATAAGTTTTTACTGGAAAGATATCTTTATAAATATAAATTTAAGAAGAGAAAAGAAGTAACTGATTTTGGAGAATTTATGAGAAATTATAATCATTTAGTTAAAAAGGATGGAAAATACTATACTGAAAAAGAAATTTTATCAAAGAAATTTAATAATATGAATATTAGTCAATGATGTGAAACATAATTTTTTATAAATGACTTGGTCGTAA
>JAUNMG010000032.1 GCA_030531905.1 bacterium
CGACTTAAGTCTTTTTTTATATATAATTTGTTTCACATCAATTGTATAACAACATTTCAGATTTTTTTGTTTGAAGTTATCATATTGCTAAAAGACTAAATTTATGGTATAATATGGTTCGATTCAAAGGGGATTGGGTTATGAATGAAGATTTAAAAATAATAAAGAAAAAATATGGTGAAAACATGATGAAGTTGTGTAGAGAACTCTTTCCCTCGTTATTGGAACAGGAGGGGTTATTGCCGCAACTAATGCTTGAACATTTTGTTCCTTCTCATGACTTATATGATGATATTGTAGATTGTGGTTTAAATACAGCTTTTAAAAATTATATTTATAATATTGCATATCCAGAAAAAGAAAAAGTTGAGAATAGTATTGTTAAAACACCAAAAGAGTTATTAGATGAAGCAGGATATGATTTATATGAATGTCATAGTGAAGAAGAAATTCAGGCCTTTAGAAAATATTACAAAAATAATGAAGCATTATGTACATTTAGGGGCAATCGCTTAGATAGATGTCATGTATTTTTTGCAGTAAAAAAGAATGTTAATGAGATTAAAAGAAAAGATTTTGATAAACCTCAAAGACAAGACTTATACGGAACCTCAGTGATTAGTATTCAGTTTACAAGAGATGAAGCACATACACTATCCATAAAAAATAGATATAACCATACAGTATCCAATCCTGACTCAACTTTTTCCAATAATCTAGATAATATTATTCCAGGTCTTACTGAAAGCTTTGAAAAGTATTATGGAATGATTCAAAAACACAAGAATCAGAATCAGAATCAGAAATTTGAAATACCGAATTATGTATGTGTAAATGGAAAATATTATAAGTATAATTACGAAATAAATAACATTTATTATTGCCCTGGCAATATAATAATAGACAATTTTGAAATAAAAGAATTAGCCAAGGAAAAATATATAGTATTTGATTATTTTATTTTAGATCTAGTGAATAAAAAAATAAGCTTATATGATGAGTCGATAGAAGATTATTTTGTTGATGATTTTAATAATATCGATACTATAGAGATAAAAAGACAAGATAATGAAAAAATAATATTCATAAAAAATGGTAGTGATGATATAGTTATTAAAATAGATAATGATAATAAAATTATTTGTTACATTAATAATAATATAGAAACAGCAGATGATAATTATTTAATATTTAATACTTCTATATTAGAACTATATATGTTTAAGGTTAAAACTATAGGGAGGAAAGTACTTTCATCTAATAAGAAACTAAAAAAACTGTTCTTACCTGAAGCAGAAACAATAGGCGATTATTTCTTGGAACACAACAAAGATATGGAAGAACTGTCTCTACCTAAGGTTAAAACTATAGGCAAGTATGTACTTTATTCTAATGAAAAACTAAAAAAACTATTCTTACTTGAAGCGAAAATAATAGGTAATTGTTTCTTGGAATACAACGAAGATATAGAAGAACTGTCTCTACCTAAGGTTAAAACTATAGGAAATTATTTACTCTCATCTAATAGGAAACTAGAAAAAGTATTTTTACCTGAAGCGGAAATAATAGGTAATTGTTTCTTGAAAGCAAACGAAGATATGGAAGAATTGTCTCTACCTAAGGCAAAAACTATAGGGTGGGATGCACTTTCATCTAATAATAAACTAAAAAAACTGTCTCTACCTGTGGTAGAAACAATAGGCAACGGTTTCTTGAGCTCCAATCAAGATATGGAAGTACTATCTCTACCTAAGGTTAAAACTATAGGGAATTATGCACTTTTATCTAATAAAAAACTAAGAAAAGCATTCTTGCCCGAAGCGGAAACAATAGGCAAACATTTCTTGGAACGCAACGAAGATATGGAAGAATTGTCTCTACCTAAGGTTAAAACTATAGGGGATTTTGTACTTTATTTTAATAGGAAACTAAAGAAACTGTCTTTACCTGAAACAGAAACAATAGGCGATTATTTCTTGAGCTGCAATCAAGATATAGAAGAACTATCTCTACCTAAGGTTAAAACTATAGGGAATTATGTACTTTCATCTAATAGAAAACTAAAAAAACTGTCTTTACCTGAAGAAGAAACAATAGGCCATAATTTTTTACATAGCCAAAGTTTAATATCAAAAATTAAACTTTATTTACAACAAAAATATTTTATAAAAAATGAGTTAGAATCTAATTCAGAACAAGTAAATTCTTTCTTGCATGATATTGGTATACTTTCATATAAAGACGATAATACTGATTTTAATACATCTAATAATCAAAAAAACAAAACAATGGTAAAGAAATAATTACTAAATATAGGCGATTAATTTATTTAAAACTTTAAAATCTGATTGATTTCAGATTTTTTTCATATTTTCCCACAAAATCTCCATAATTTCTACATATTGATTTGATATAGTTAATACAGAAAGGAGATGACATTATCGAGATAAAGATAATAGGAGTTAATTGTAGTAACGGGATTAAACTAAAGAAAATGGTTAATCGTGCTACTGAAGAAATTGAAGAGGAGGTAAAAGTTACCGAAATAGGAGAAAAGGATAAAAAGTATGGAATAAAAAACTTTCCAGCTTTGATAATAAATAATGATATTGTAAGTGAAGGGAAGGTGTTAACTGTAAGAGAAATTAAAAAACTATTACTCTCATACTAAATATATATAATATTATAAAATTACTATCATATTAACTTTAAAATCTGACTAAATAGTCAGATTTTTCTATGGAAAAAAGAATATAAGTATGATAAACTATTAATAGAGTAGAGGTGGTTAAATATGTATATTGATTTAATTTTATTAATAGTTTTAATGGTTGTTGTTATAATGTTTTTCAAGAGATTCTCATCTTTTGTGTTCTTTATCGCAATATTTGATATTTTCTTTAGGATTTTGACATTCATTAAGTTAAATATTCCTCTTCAGGATGTAGCGACTGTTATGGATAAATATATTCCAACAGGAATACTAGGAATTATTTCTAAGTATACTAGTGGTATATTTACAACTATATTTGATTGGGCCTATGTTATTATTATGGCAATTTTCTTATTCTATGTTACTAGAATCTTCTTTAAGAAAAAGAAAATTTAAAAAACTCCTGGAAATGGAGTTTTTCATTTGACGTTAACTTGTTAATTTAAATTGAAGAATAAACAAATATATGATATATTTTAATAGGTGATATGATATGAAAATAGAAACTGTAGTTACAGGAACATTAGAAGAAAATTGTTATATATTAATAAAAAATAATACTTGTTTAGTAGTTGATCCAGGGGATGATTATCAACTTATTAAAGAAAAAATTGAAGATAATAAAATTTTAGGAGTATTAATTACTCATTCTCATTTTGATCATATAGGGGCTTTGAGAAATTTTTTAACTAAGAGAAGTATTAAAATTTTTAAGAAGAGTAATACTTTAGAACAGGAATATTCTATAGGAGATTTTAAGTTTAAGTGTATTTATACTCCAGGTCATTCAGCTGACTCTATTAGCTTTTATTTTGAAGAGGATAACGCTATGTTTGTAGGCGACTTTATATTTAAGGGTAGCATTGGTAGGTGTGATTTACCAACAGGTGATACTAAAGCTATGCAGGAAAGTCTTGACATGATTAAGAATTATCCAGATGATGTTAAGATATATAATGGACATGGTGATGTTACTACATTAGGTGAAGAAAAGAAAAACAATCCATATTTTCAATAAGTGAATACGATTCTTGTATTCACTTTTTATATTTGTTTTATCTTTATTTTTGTTAAACTATCTATAATATAATCTTTGTGGATATCCTGATTAAAATCATAATCTGTAGTTATATCGAGTCCAAGATAATATATTTTTAAAAATGCTCTTAAAGTTCTAGTATTGCCATCTAAAAAAATTTGTTCTTCCCATATATTATATATACAGTTTGAAATACTCTCTTGATTGATATTATCTCTATCATATGCTAATGTTTTCAATTTATCTAGCTCACACTTTACTTTTTTCTTGGAGTCTTGACTGACAGTACTTTTTATTTTACAATCTTCCTCATCATACAAATCTGAAAATAAAAATATATGTAATTTTTCTAGATAGTCTAATGAAAAGATGTTATCTTCATTAAATGAAAAATATTCATCTATTAATTTATGTTTGAAGTTTGTTATTTTATATTCTAATTTTTTTAGTTGCATGTCATCACTAATTCCAAGTTTGTTTTTCATAATAATACCTCCAAATGATTAAGTTGTTTATTCGTTATTGAAACATATGTCTATTAAAAAGTCAAATATCAGTTAAAAATTATAGTTTTAAAGGTTGAATGAATCATATTTGATTTTTATTGTTATTTTTAGCATTTTTTGGTATAATTTTCAAAGAGGACTGATAGATTATGAAACAAGCAAATATAAGAAATTTTTGTATTATTGCTCATATTGATCATGGTAAAAGTACGCTGGCTGATAGAATTTTAGAAAAAACAGGTTCTATATCTAAACATGAATTAAAAGAACAAATGCTTGATAGTATGGATATTGAAAGAGAACGTGGTATTACTATTAAGTTAAATGCTGTTCAGATTAATTATAAATATAAGAATGAAGATTATTACTTGCATTTAATTGATACCCCAGGACATGTCGATTTTTCTTATGAGGTATCACGTAGTCTAGCTGCTTGTGAGGGAGCTTTACTTGTTGTTGATGCTTCTCAAGGAATAGAAGCTCAGACTTTAGCAAACTTATATCTTGCCCTTGATAACAATCTAACAATTATTCCGGTCATTAATAAAATAGATTTACCAAATGCTGATGTAGATAAAGTATCAGGTGAATTAGAAAATTTAGGTTTTAACAAAGAAGATATAATTTTAACTAGTGCTAAAACAGGAATTGGAATAGACGAGTTATTAGAAAGTATCGTCTTAAAAATACCTGCTCCAAAGGGAAATGTTAATGCTCCATTAAAAGCTTTGATATTTGATAGTGTTTTTGATTCTTATAAAGGGGTTATTACAAGTATTAGAGTAGTAGATGGAAAACTAAAGACTAAGGATATAATTAAAATGATGGAGACCAATGCTACATATGAGGTGTTATCTCTTACTATTAATACGCCACATGAAAAAGAAGTTAAGGAACTTTCTAGTGGAGAGGTTGGTTATTTATATGCTTCAATTAAAAGTTTAGAAGATGTTAAAGTAGGAGATACGATTACAACTAAAGATAATCCTGCTGAAGAATCACTTCCTGGATATAAAGAAATGAAACCGATGGTTTATTGTGGAATATATCCAATAGAAGCTAATCGTTTTGATGACTTGAGAGAAGCTTTAGAAAAATTAAAATTAAATGATGCAGCTTTAACTTTTGAGGCAGAAACATCAAAAGCTTTAGGTTTTGGATTTAGATGTGGTTTTTTAGGACTTTTACATATGGAAATTATTGAAGAGAGAATTGAACGTGAATTTAATATAGATATAATCGCAACATCTCCTTCAGTTATTTATGAGGTTTTACTTACTGATAAGTCTAAAATGATGATAGATTCACCAACTAAGATGCCTGACAAAAGTGTTATATCTAAAACTTATGAGCCTTATGTTAAAACGTCTATTTTTACACCAAAGGATTATATTGGACCGATTATGGAATTATGTCAGGATAGACGTGGAACATTCATTAATATGGATTATTTAGATGATGACAGGGTAACAATTTACTATAAGTTACCACTTTCTGAAATAGTATATGATTTTTTTGATAAACTAAAATCAGCAACTAGGGGATATGCTTCATTTGATTATGATTTTATCGGATATCAAGAAAGTGATTTGGTAAAAATGGATATTTTACTAAATGGCGAAATTGTTGATGCTTTATCAGTAATAGTTCACAAAGACTATGCATATAAAAGAGGAAAAACAGTAGTTCAAAAATTGAAAGAAATTATTCCTCGCCAAATGTTTGAGGTGCCAATTCAAGCAGCAATAGGAATGCATGTTATTGCTAGAGAAACAATTAAAGCTATGCGTAAAAACGTTTTAGCAAAGTGTTATGGTGGAGATGTCACTAGAAAAAAGAAATTATTAGAAAAGCAAAAAGCAGGAAAGAAAAGAATGAAACAGATAGGAAGTGTTGAAGTTCCTCAAGAAGCATTCTTATCAATTCTTTCAACTGATGAAAAATAAATTTGTAAAGGGTGGTTTTTAAATTGAGAAAATATGAAATTAGTTACGAAAATCTAGTTTATAATACAATGCTAGATGTATGTCAAAGAGAAAAAAGAAGAACAATTGATGAAAAAGATATTTCTAGTTATTTAACTGTATTATCAGAAATTTCTCATGATAATAATATAGATTTAAATATTAAGTATGGAGAAGGTACTGCCTTTAAAGAGAAAATGGAGAAGTATTTTTATATTAAGGAAGATAGTGATTTAGGAGTAACTTATACTTTATATCCATGGCTTGATTTAGAAGAATTTTCAAAAGCTTTAGAAAATACAATTTTTGTTAGTATGCAGCCTGTTCTTAATGTGACTAAACAAAAACTAAATAATGTTCATACTCATTTTGAAAATTTTAAGCTTAGATCTATATCGATGGATGTTAATAATTATTATATGAATACAATTAGAGAGAAAATTATTTCACTAGATAATATGAAGTTATTTGAAGAAAAGAAACTTCAAAAAATTAGAAGTAATTATAGATTCAGAAATAATCATGATTAAAAATTGTTATATTCATATTCCTTTTTGTGCTAAGATATGTTCTTATTGTGATTTTTGTAAAGTTTTGTATGATAAAAAGTTTATTACTAATTATTTGAATGCCCTTGATTTAGAAATTAGTAAAATCTATAACAATGAAGAACTAGAAACAATCTATATAGGCGGTGGTACTCCATCATCATTATCCTATAGTGAGCTAGAATATCTTTTTAAAATTGTAAGCAAGTTAAGAAAAACTAGTGACTATGAATTTACAATAGAATGTAACTTTGAAACGATAACAGAGGAAA
Organism: bacterium; assembly: GCA_030531905.1. Taxonomy (GTDB): domain Bacteria; phylum Bacillota_I; class Bacilli_A; order RF39; family UBA660; genus UMGS995. Next base: position 7,043 of record JAUNMG010000032.1, read on the forward strand.
AATTAAAACTATTTAAAAAGTATGGAGTTAATAGACTGAGTTTTGGTGTTGAGTCAATTAATAACTCTAATCTTCAAATTTTAGATAGAAAAGAAACTAAGAACAAAATAATTACTATTATGAATGTTGCTAGAAAAATAGGATTTAATAATATCAATATTGACCTTATGTACGCTATACCAAATGAGACTATGGGAGTATTACTTAATGATATAGATTTTATTCTTAGCTTGAATCCAGAACATATATCTACATATTCATTGATGATAGAAAAAAATACTAAACTGTATATAAAAGACATAAAACCAATTAATGAAGAATTAGACTATGAAATGTATAAACTTATTTGTAGTAAATTAAAAAAGAAGTATAATCATTATGAGATTAGCAATTTTGCCAAAAGAGGATATGAATCAAAACATAATTTGTGTTATTGGAAAAATAGAGAATATTATGGTTTTGGTTTAGGAGCATCATCTTATAGAGATAACATTAAATATACAAATACAAGAAGCTTAACCAATTATATTAGCCTAAAATATGATTACTATAACGAAATAGTTACTAAAGATGATAAAATGAGTTATGAAATGATTTTAGGCCTACGTCTATTAAATGGTGTTTCTAAGGAAGAATTTAGAAAAAAATATAATTTAGAGATAGAAGATTACTTTGATATTAAAGATTTACTTAATAAGAATCTTTTAATAGATGATGGAGCTAACTATTATATAAGTGAAGATAAGTTATATGTTAGTAATGAAATTTTACTAAATTTTATAAGATAAGAAGAAAGGAAACAATTAAATAATTGTTAGTGTGTAAGTAGTATGGAACGCATAAATTTGTTTAACCAAGAAATTAATTATATAAAGGATAGTAGAGTAAAAGAATCATTAGTATATATGATTGAAAAGTTACCTGATTATTTTTTCACAATACCAGCAGCTTCGACTGGAAAGTATCATCCAGAGTATGCTCAAGGAGATGGTGGACTTTTAAGACACTCAAAGGCAGCTATGAGAATAGGCTATGAACTACTTTCTAATCCAGCTATTGGAGATAAATATACTGATTTAGAAAAAGATTTAATGCTTATGGGATTGCTTTTACATGATGGCTTAAAACTAGGTCAACCACAGGAAAAGTATACACGTTTTGATCATCCAATATTGATGGCTAATTTTATAGAAAGTGAAGCTAATAATTTAAAAATATCTAAAGAAGAGGCAAAGTTTGTTGCTGATGTTATAAAAACTCATATGGGTGTATGGACTACAGACTATAATGGTAATGAGGTTTTAGAAAAGCCTAAAACTAAATATCAAAATTTTGTTCATATGTGTGATTACTTAGCTAGTAGAAAATGTATTCTTTTACCATTTGATGATAATAATAACATTATCTTGTAAATGGGCTGTAAAGTAGAAAAATAGAGTTTGTTATAGCTTGTAATAACAACGATAATTTGGTATTCTAAGCATAGAGAGGTGATACTAGTGGAAGAGAAAAATAAAGTTACTAAAAAAGAAGTTACTATCACAATTATAGCCTTATTAATTTTAATTGTTTCAGTATTTGGTATTTCGTATTCTATATGGAGTCAAACAATCATGGGAACCAAAGAAAATAGTATTAACACTGGTTATATATCATTTTCATATAATGAAAGTGATACTAATGTCATAGCAATTGATAATGCTATTCCTATGAGTGATGATAATGGTAAAAAATTAACTGGTAATAAGAATACTTTTGATTTTACAGTATCTGCTAAATTTGCTGGAGCAACTTCAATTAATTATGAAATATATGCAACTCCAATTGAAAAAACTTTAGATACTAATTTTGTAAAGGTATATTTAACAGATCAAAATGATATTCCTGTATCTGGGTTTGATGGTGTTGTTCCAACATATGAGGAACTTAGAGATTCTAACGAAAATGGTGAAAAAAGCCTATATAAATCCAGTATCACTACATCTGGAAATGCAGAAAAGTTTCGTTTAAGAGTATGGATAAAGTCAGATTATAATTACAGTGAAGAATCAAAAAAATTCTCATTTAAAGTCAATGTAAAGGGAATGGCATAAAGTAGTATTACTTTGTGTCTTTTTTGGAGGTAAAAATGAAAGGTAAAATTATAGTTATAGAGGGCACTGATTGTTCAGGAAAAGAGACTCAATCAGTTTTGTTAGAGAAAAAATTAAATGATTTAGGTATCAAATGTAGACGTTTTGAATTTCCTAATTATGATAGTCCAACAGGTAAAATAGTAGGAGGGGCTTATCTTGGAAAAAGTGAAATATGCGATTCATATTTTAAAGAAGGTGCTACTAACCTAGATCCACATATAGCATGTTTATATTATGCGGCTGATAGAAAGTATAATATAAAAGAAATAGAAAAAGATTTGAATTTAGGATATATTTGTATTCTTGATAGATACACAACTTCTAATATGGCACATCAGGGTGGCAAAATTCATAATAAAGATGAACGCTTTAATATGTATCAATGGATTGACAAATTAGAGTTTTGGTTATTAAAACTTCCTAAACCTGATAAAACTATATTTTTACATATGCCATATGAATATGCATTAGAATTAAAGAAAAACAGATTAAATTTAGATGAACATGAAAAATCAAAAGAACATCTCTTAAATGCAGAAGAAGCTTATATAGAATTATCAGAATTATATAATTGGGAAAAAATTGAATGTGTTAGTGACAATAAAATAAAATCTATTGAAGAAATTAATGATGAAATACTTGAAAAATTACAAGATATTATAAAAAAACATGAAGAAGAACATAAGTAAATTTAATTATAGACTCGAAAACTTTACTGTTATACTCATTTTTTTGTGTTTTTGAAATTTACATAGCATATAAAAATAAAACCTACCATTTTTTAAATAGTGGGTTTTATTTTTGCTCGTTTTGATTATTATTTTGCTCAACTTTAATTTCTTCTTTTATAATAGGATTGGATTGTTTTAAAGCCTCATTTTCTATTTTTACATCGACCTTTGGAAGTTCTATCAAAACCGGTTCAGAATTTTTATTTATAGCGTTATTTTGATTTATTAAAGAAGATGTATCAGTAGTTAAAGTAGCAGCTGTATTTTTTATATCTGTGTTATCGATGGAATTTTCCTTTTGAATAATAGAAGTTGTATTGTTCAAAACACTAGTGTTAGTTGATATAGTCATATTTTTATTGCTTTCTTTTGCACTTTTTTCAGTTTCTATTTCTTCAAGTTCTGTAGTATAGTCATCTTCATCATCAGAATCAATTTCTATAATTCTATAAATTTCTTCAAATGATGTAATACCATCTAATACCTTATATAATCCGTCCTGTAATAAAGTTATAACATTAGACGTATATACAAGTTTTCTTAATTCTTCCTTTGTTAAATGTTCATTATTTATAGCAAGTCTTATATCATCATCAATTTCCAAAACTTCTTGAATTGCAATACGACCTCTATATCCATTATGACACTCACTGCAACCATTTTTATTTGCATCATAGACAGTTGTAATTTCTTTACCCAAAGCTTTTTTAAATATTTTCTTCTCATATTTAGTTGTTTCTCTGCTAATCTTACATTTAGGACACAGTCTTTTAGCAAGACGTTGTGAGATAATACCAGTAAGGGCAGTAGAAAGGAGGTATCTTTCAACATTCATATCTAAAAGTCTTTCAATTGTAGATAATGAATTATTTGTATGGATAGTAGATAAAACAAAGTGTCCTGTAATAGAAGCACGAACAGCAATTTTTGCAGTTTCAGAATCACGAATTTCTCCAATTAGAATAACGTTAGGATCTTGTCTTAAAATTGATCTTAAAACAGTAGCAAAGTCAAGTCCAATTTCACTGTTTACTTGAACCTGATTTAATCCTTCAATATTCATTTCAACGGGGTCTTCAACGGTAATAATATTAACTTCTTTTTTATTTAATGATTGAAGTATTGAATAAGTAGTAGTAGATTTACCAGAACCAGTTGCTCCAGTCACCAAGACGATTCCATTTGGTTCTGCAATCATTCGTTTAAGTTTTAAAAAGTTTGTGTGTGAAAATCCTAAATACTCAAGTCCTTGTAAACTTCTTGAATAATCAAGAATACGAATAACTATCTTTTCACCTTCATTAGTAGGTAAGCAAGATACACGCATATCTAAATATAAATTACCAAATTGTCCTTTGATAGCGCCATCTTGCGGAAGGCGACTTTCTGTTATGTTCATATTTGCAAGTAATTTTAAACGTGTCACTAAATTTCTTTCATAATCTTCGGGAACAAGTGTATAATCTCGTAAATCCCCATCGATCCTTATCCTAACCATAAGTCCATTTTCTCTAGGGTCGAAGTGAATATCACTAGCACCACTTTTTGCAGAATATGTAATAATATAGTCAGCTACCTGGGTAATTGGTGTCTTCTTGTAATCAAATATTACCATAAATTTTCAACCCCTTTTTGTTTACTTTAATATGGCTTTTTATCTTAATTTATTATATAATATATTTATCATAATAGCAAGGAGTGAAATTAAAAAATGCTCAAACTAAATAAAAAAGGGTTTGCTTTAGTAGAAACATTAATTGTATCTGTCGTTGTTATGACGATTTTTACAATTTTATATACTAATTTTTATCCGATGATGGGTGAATATTCAAAACGAGAAAACTATGATGATATTGATAGTATCTATAATACGTATTTGATTAAAACTCTATTAGAAAATTCGAAATCTAAAGGTTTTGAATTTGCAGCAATGAAAAATAATATTGACTCTATTGACTCTAATGGAATAAATAGAATTTTTCATGCTGATTTTGACAAGGATTCTATTAATAGTTTTAAAAAAGATACTGAATACTGTAAAAATTTAACTCCTAATCTCGAAGGGGAAAATTTAACAAACTATTGTATAAATCTTCTTTTTGAAACTAAGGCTATTAATGTCTATCTGACAAAATATAATCTTACATCACTAAAAAGGAATATTAGTAAACCTGAACTAAAGCTTATAATGGATGAATACACAAAGGATTATATTGATACCTTACCATATTATAGTAAGGTAGAAAATAGTAATGGTTATACTTATAGAATTATTGTTGAGTATGTAAAAGAAATTAATAAAGAATCGGAAAAATCTAGAGAAGAAATTTATAGTTTTTCTACGATGGGAGTTGAACTATAATGAAGAATAAATTAAACAATAAAGGTCTTACTGTTATTGAAATACTCCTATGTTTTGCTTTAGTTAGTGTAATAGTAATTTCAATGATGAATGTTGTAAACACCTATAAAAATAAAGAAGAAATCGAGTCATATAAAAATACAATTAAAACGTATAAGAACACAATAACTAAAGCTATAAATGATGATATATTAACAAATAAAGGTGTAGTAAGTGTAATAGGACCAGAAGAGAAAAAAAATGATACATATGGGTATGATACAGAAACAACAATAACTTTAAATTATAAATCAGAAAAAAGGTCTATAATTAGTATTCACTCTAAATCAAGATGTTACAACAAAGAAAAAAATACAACTACCAACAAAATAGAACAGGAAACAGACCAAGAGTGTAACTCTCAAAATTCATCTAATATTGATACTAAAAATAGTGAGTATTATATAGAATTTACTACTAATACTTCTGGTTCAGATGTTGTAGAAAAGTTTCCCTTAAAGAAAATATATAATTTAAGATTTAATGATATTGAGGTTACTAATAAAACAGGTGATAATGTTATTAATGCCACCAATTTTATTATAATTCATGTAGGACTAACTCAAACCGATTTGAAAACTAAATATGATGTTTTGAATATTGTAACCCCAAACGTCGATATATACCCTTATGCTTTTTAAATTAAAATAAAATACAATAGTATTAAAAAACTAGCTATTGCTACTTGACAAATTCTTCCTAATAAAAAATTTTTGTATTCTATTTTAGTATCTGAAATAATACTCGCTACTTGCATATTAACATTTATTCCACCAAAACAAATAAAAGTAATTACTAAAATACTCTTAAATAAATTACTACAGGAAAGTATACCAATACTTTGAATACCTTTTGTCATATCAAAAAAACCATTTAGGAGACAAGTTATATAAGAATTGAAATTAAAACAAGTAGAAATAAGTCTTGTAATTAGAAAGAAAAAACATGTATTACCTAGTATCAGTACTAACAAATCTATTGAACTTTTAATTGAATTAGAAAGACTAATTGAGAAATTTGGAATAGTATTTTGCTCTAAATTTCTTTTATTTTGTAAGATTTTTGGTCTAATAATAAAACCAATTATAAAATTAGCTAAATACATAGAAATTAAAATTATAGTAGATATTTTTATATCATTAAATATAGTTTTTGTAATAGTAAGTACAAATAACGGATTAGCAAAATGAGTAAAAGTAATTAAATAATTAGCTTGTTCAAGACTAATCATATCTTTTTTATATAAACTTTTAATATATTTTGCTCCACTTGGGAAACCTGAGGTCATACTCATTATAATAATAAAAGAAGCCGCACCACCTACGTGAAATACTTTTTCTACCACTCTTTTAAAAATTTTATTAATAGTATAGACAAAATTATATTCAATTAATAAATCACTTATTAGAAAAAAAGGAAAGATTGAAGGAAATAATACGTAAAAAAATACCTCCAAAGCATTTTTTAATTCTTCTGTTACAACATTTGATAAAAATATTAACGACAAAAAAATGACAAACAAAGATAACTCTATAATTTTATTTTTCATATTTCACCAACTTTTTGATATAATTAAATGTAGGAGACTGATTTAATGTTAAAAAATATATTTAATAAACTTAAAAAAATTATAAAAGAATAATA
>JAUNMG010000033.1 GCA_030531905.1 bacterium
CAAATCAATGTTTGAATTTGGTATACTCTTACTCATCTTTGGGTAAGTATTTAAACCTCTCATCATTTTCGAATAAAGCCCACTAATAGTCATATCAATTCCCATTCTTTTTCTGATTTCATCTGCTTTCCAAACATATCCATGTTCATCTATACCACTTATTATTAATACATTATCAAATCCATCTATCAATCCCGGATGAATAAAATCAGCAAACATAAGTGAAATTGATTGTTTAACATTAAAATCCATTCCAGTATATACTCTTTCAGTTTTATACAAGTCATTAATATCTTCTTCTATTTCTTCAAAATCACGATCTTTAATACAACTTGATAGTAAAAATGATGTACGAATTATTTCTGGATAATCATATTGATTTCTTATTTTTCCTTTTGTTTCATCAAATCCTAATTTTACTAAAAATTCCTTATATTTAATAATTAGTTTATTTATATCTTTTAAAGACTTAGCCCTTGCTCCGTACACATCTAAATCTCCAAGAATTATTTGAACATTGAAGCCTTGCTTTTGAAGATAAATTGCTTTCAACATTTGTGATACTGTCCCAATATGTGGAACGCCATTTATTCCAATTCCCATTATTACTAATTGTTTTTTATTTGTACTAATACCATCAAGAAATGGTTTCAAATTATATGAACAATACCATTTATTATTGATACCAAAATTTTCTTTAGGCAAATTATCAACTAATTCATAATTGTATTTATTAACTATATTATCATAATATTTATTATCATACTTAATCATCTATTCCCTCCGAATATCCTTTAAATATATCTACTTGACTGTCTTTTATAAAACTATTATTACAATATAACGCTTTTAAAAATATTTCCGTCATGATAGAGAATATATTCAATTCATTAACAAACATATTATTTAAATTTGAATTTCTTTTTATTTTGGTATAAGGTGTATCAGTTATCATTCCAAAAATAAATTTATCAACTAATGCTAAATTCAATGCTACATCAAAATGTTCTAATTGAGCTATCCGATTAACATTTGGATGTCTAATAATAAACAATCCCTTAATATTTTTATAATTGTTTATAAATAGTTTGTTATATGCAAATTGCATTGTTACACCACTCATCATATTATCATCAACAATAAATGTAGCAGTTTTTTTATCACATTTTCCGTATTCAATAAAATCTTTATTAATTTCTGTTAGACTTCGTTGTTGCCTATCTAAATACATGCCATGATTTTGAAACATAAAGGATAATTGTATTTTTGAATCACATAATCTCTTTATTATAAATGATAATTCTAAACTACCATATAAAATACTAATTAAATGAAATTGTTTTTTATTTAAATTTTTTTTCGTTATAATTGATTTACATACAATGTAATTTTCAATATAATTATCAATTTCTCTCAACGGATTAAAACATTTTGATAATATAAATGAATCATTTATCACTTTTAAATTGTTATGAGTTTGTTCTTTCAATATATCAAGTTCAATAACAATAGTGTTTAATAAACTCAAACATAATTTATCATCTGTCTCATCAAAACATATATTATCTATAATTGTTTGATAATCATCAATTAATTTAAAATATTTATTCAATATAGGCTTTGAACAAGAATCATGATAAATAAAATCTTTGCCATTATCTGATAATATCATTAATTCTGAATTTGTAAGTAATAATATTATATTTCTTAAATTATCTACAACGCCTAATAACAATCTTCTATCATAATTATTTTTGATTATATAAGTTGGTAAAATAAATTTCAGTTTATTTAGATATTTTGAAACATTATAAAACCAATTATTAATTTGTTCCATATTAGGCTTTTCAAATCTACTAACATTTGTAGAAAAATAATAATAAATTTCATAACTTCTTAATATTACTCCTGTATCAAGTGGTAGCAAGTATATATATGAATCATTATTTTTTTCTAAAAACAATTTTTTCAAACTGTTGTCATTATCTATTTCATTCCATTCATAATCTTTAAAAAAGATTGCACCAGTATACCATTCATATATACTATTTATTCCACTTGTAACTTGAAATTTTTTATTAAATTTTGAATTATACTTTTCTTCAATTTTATATCTTTCTATATTTTTTTCATGTTCTAACTTATTTAATTTAATTTCATATTTGTCGTTAATTAAATTTTTAGAAAATAATTTAGGAACTATGTTATATTTATTAATTACTTCTGTAATTGTTTTATATTCAATATCATCAACAAAAAATTTTATTTTATTTTGATGACTAATAACTTCAACATTAATAAAGCTCTCTATTTCATTATTTATCTCATATTTAATAAATTTAGAATCTAACTCATTTATTATTTTATTTAAATTTATATTATTACTCTTGTATATTATATTAACGCCATAATTAATGCTTTTTAAATTCATATCTTTTTATACCTCCTATTTCATTTTCCAAATTAAACCAATTTTCACCTATCCACATAATTTCATTAATAAATTTTTCAACCTTAGGTGGATTATAATTTTTAAAATATCTATCTTGAATCCAAATATTAAATTCATTAACCCATACAATTTTTAATGAATTAATTATATCTAAATAACTTATTTTACAAATTGTAGAATATCCATCAACAAAACTTTTTAGCTTTAATAAATCAAATTTCTTATTAAAAAAAGTTGTAGATAAAACAATTCTACCAATATCTTGTAATTTTGAATTTATTCTTACTAATTCAAAATCAACAATTGACTTTACTTCATTATTATCAAAAATTATATTATCTGGTGTAAAATCGCCATGAATGAGCTGTAATTTATTTTGATTTATAATTTTATTGAGTTCACTATCATTTAAGATTTGTTCTGATAAATTAAGTTGTTGCACAAATTTCTTTGAACTATCTTCATTTATTTCAAGCCTCTTTGTTTGCAATTCCTGTTTTAAATCGCTTATATTCTTATATTTTAGAAAATCAGACTTAAACATATCTAAATTAACATTTTTTAATTTATCATGTAAAAAAGCTAAATTTTGTCCAATACTAAATATCTCTTCTTTTGTTAATTTATCAAATTCTTTGGAATAACCTTTAACATACTCTTGAATAAAGAAATACTTATTATTAGAAAACTTACTAACAGCTTTTTTGTCATTGTTTAACAAAATTCTAGGTACAGCGACATTTTCTTCATACAAATAGCGTTGTAATTCAACGGTTTGTATTAAGTACTGAAGATGTTCATATGAAAATTTTTCTAAGCTCAACTCTTTTAAAACATACAATTTATTATTACTACTTTCAATTACGTATTTTTCGTTAAGCCATCCACCAGATAAAGTATCTACTTTTAATATTGGTATTCCATAACTCTTTAAAACCTCATCAATAAGATTCATATTAATTTCCTTTTATAAATTCCCTAATCTTACGTTTTGCTTTTGTAGTTTGTACTTTATCAAGCCATTCCTCTCTTGGTCCATATGATAACACATCTGTAATAACTCTAACTCTGTCTTTATTTCTTAATTCATACTCTGGATCAACAACTTTATCATTTACAACTGCAGATATCATGGTATTACCTAAATCTGAATGAATTTTATATGCAAAATCAATTGCAGTTGCACCTTTTGGAAGTTCGATTATATCTCCTTTTGTTGTATAAACATATATTTTATCTGAAAACAATTCAGACTTTACTTGGTAAACAAATTCTTGATTATCACCAAAAACTTTATTAATTTCAACTAGCGATTTAAAAAATTGATACTTTTGTTTTAAATCTTCTTGCATAACATCTCTTGCATTACCTTTTTTTATATCCCAATATGCAGTTAATCCAAAAGAAGCAATTTTGTCCATTTCAAATGTTCTTATTTGAGTCTGCACTAATCTATCATCTTCCCCAAAAACAGTTGTATGCAATGATTGATACATATTTGTTTTAGGATTATATATGTAGTCCTTAAATTTGTCATTTATTGGATGATATTTTGAATGTATAGAACCTAATGTCAAATAACAATTAGCAATTGAGTCAACCATTATTTTTAATGATAATAAATCATGAATATCTGAAAGTTTATGTCCTTGTTCTAATCTTTTATATATACCATAAATATTTTTTGTTCTTACTTTTATATCATGTGGTATATCTTGATTAGTAAGTATAGAATTTATTGTAGTAAGCATTTCATTTAGGCAATGTTTACTATCATCTTCAACCCTTAATTTGATATCTTCTATTCTTTTATATTTATCTGGATATAAATATTTAAGAGATAAATCTTCTAATTCTGATTTAATTCTATACGCTCCTATATAATAAGCTAGTGGTACAAATATATCCATTGTTTCCATGGAATTTTCCTTTTGTTTAAATTCGGATTTAAATTGTAAAGTTCTCATATTATGTAATCTATCTGCTAATTTAATAATAATTATTCTCACATCTTCTGTAATTCCAGTAATTATCTTTCTTATATTTGCCATGTTTTGATCTTGTTTTGTAGAAAAATTTAATTTACTTATTTTTGTAACACCATCCACCAAATTTGCAACTTCTTGATTAAAGTCATGTGCAATATCCTCTTTTTTGATAATTGTGTCTTCCAACGTATCATGCAAAAGTCCAGCACAAATAGTATCGGTATCACCATGCATTTCAGCTAATATATATGCAACATTTAATGGGTGACTGATATATGGTTCACCACTTTGTCTCATTTGCCCTTTATGCAAACGTTCAGCATACTCATATGCTTTTTTAACTTTTTCTTTTCCTTCTGGATTATATAATTCCACTAAATCCAATAAATCATTCAAACATAATTCTTTCATAAAATCATCCTCCCTACCTAAAACAAAAAGATGCCTAAAAATCGCAATGGTTTTTAGACACCTTAATCATGTTTATTAATTGTTTTGAAGCACAGTAATAGCATAAATAAGTACATTTATAATCATACATGTCATTTTTTATGAATTTAAAATTATAATCACTTTTCATGTCTACCACTCCAAAACTAAATTTTTAATCATATTACACCCTTTAAATATTAAAGTCAATAGTTATTAAAAAATTAGTTTTATTTCATTTGGGTACTTTTTATTTTGCAGCATAAATAAATGCCATTGCAACTAAAAATACTAAGTAAACTATTGATACTATGAAACCATTTAGTTTTTCAAACCAAGAGCTCTTGTATTTTAAACCTAATCCCATAGTAATTAAATATCCTCCAATTAAACCACCAATGTGAGCAGCAATATCAACATCATTAAGCATAAATCCAAGTAATAAGTTAATTACGATTAAAGGAATTATCTGACTTTTTAAAGCCGTTCCTAAATATACTCTGTAATGATATCCAAAGTATACCAAAGAACCCATTAATCCAAAGATAGCTCCACTTGCGCCAATAGATGCTCCATTACCTAAGAATAACATTGATAATAATGATCCTGTTAAGGCACTAAACAAATAAACTCCTAAATACTTAAGTTTACCTAAGAAACTTTCAAGCTGAGTTCCTATGACATATAATGCATAACAGTTAAATCCTAAATGAATTATATTAGCATGTAAAAAAGCTCCAGTTAATAATCTATATATTTGTCCATTTCTAATTGCTAAAGGATAAATACAAAAATTATTTATAATATCATCATAAGTATTAGTTAAAATTGGTACAAAATAAAGTAAAACATTTAAAATAACTAATAAATATGTAACTATTGGATATTTAATCTTAAATACTTCATCTACTTTTTCAGCATCTTCTTTATTATGACTATTTATATCATTAGTAATTTTTATAAATAGTTGAACTCCTTCTTCACTAAATTTGAGTTTCTTAGATAAATCAGGAAAGACACTTTTTACAATATCACTTTTTTTAATATCTGATTCATCTTCTACTTTAATACATTCTAAATCTTTACTAGAAGTAAGATTAACATTTTCACCTAAGTCTAGGAAAAAACTTAAAGTATTCATATTAAGTGAGAATGTTTTTTTCTTTATTTTTTTAACAATTCTTTTAGTTTTGAAAATATCAAACTTAAATTGTTCATCATTATGTATATAATTAGAAACAATACGAACTATTTTATAATCTTCATCCATATTTTCTAACCAAATTTCATTTTCTGCACCCTGTAATATTATCGGATTATAATTTTTTTCAGTAATAAAATAATGTAATAATTTCATTACTATCATATTTTTATCATCTAGATCTATATTTATTCCTTGTTCCATATACTCCTCCAAAAAACATTAATATTATTATATAACAAATCATAAGATATGAAAAGAGGTGATTATTATCAAAAAATTATTTATCTATATCTTATGTTTATTACCATGGTTTGTATCATCATTATTCCCATTTAACAAAGAATTTTATGATTCTTTAATGTTACCATTTTTTACCCCACCTAATATATTCTATCCTATTGCTTGGACTTTTACTTATATTTGTATATCAATTAGTATTTATAAAATAGTAAGTAATTATAAATTAAATGATTTAAAAAGATACTTTAAGATCTTATTAATTAATTATGTTGCCAATCAAAGTTTTACTTTAGTTTTCTTTACTCTAAAAAATACATTTTTGGGATTTATAGCTTGTATAGTAACTTTTATTTCTACTCTATTCTTGTATGAGGAGACTACAAACTTAGATGAAAAAAGCACCAAGTATTTGAATCCTTATGTGCTTTTAAGTCTATTTGCAACTGTACTAAGCCTAACTATTTATATTTTAAATAGTTGATAAATATTTTTTACAAACATCACATACTCTACTAACTTCTTCTTTTAACTGAGCATAATTACTAATGATATATTGTTGATTATTTTCTTTACTTCTTAATTCTTGATCGTATGCTATCTCAGCAAGTTTTGTAAATCCTAAGTATTTAGCATCACTTTTTAAAGCATGTACTTCTATCGCATAATTTGCCATATCATTTTGATATTTTTCTAAATTAGATAGTCTATCATTAATACCACTTAAGAAATCCTTCATAGTTTCTTGATACATGGAGATATCTCCTAATAGTTCAATACCTTTTTGATAGTCTATATCATTATCTTTTAAAATTTGTTCTTTATCATTTGATATATCAACAGTAATAGATGAATTATTACTGTTTTCTTTATTATCAGGATTATCTGGTACTATAAGTCCACCTTTTGATCCTATTTGATAAACTTCTTTAGGTAGTTCACCAAAGTTTATATTAGTTTTTGTACTACCAGTTGTATTTAAATATTTGTAAACTATTGTCTCTAATTCAGTTTTATTAATTGGTTTTGCTAAATAATCATTGAAACCACAACTTATATATTTTTCTTTCATACCACTAATCGCATTTGCTGTTAGTGCTATAACTGGAGTTGTAAAATTACTCTGTTTCTTTAATTCATTTAGTGTTTCAACACCACTCATCTTAGGCATCATATCATCCATTAAAATCATATCATAAATAGATCCACTATTTATCTTTTCGATACATGCAAGTCCACTATCTACAGTTTCAATGTTTAACTTATATTTTTCTAGTAGTTTAGAAGCAACTTTTAAGTTTAGAGTATTATCATCTACTATTAGAACCTTTTTACCACTAACATCTTTGCTTTTAGTAACAACTTCTACTGGCGCTGTATTAAGATTTTTAATGATTTCAATTTTCTGATCAACTATTGCCGTAAATTTAGAACCTTCTCCATACCTACTTTGAACTACTATTTTACCACCCATAAGTTCAAGTAATTTTTTAGTTATTGCAAGTCCAAGACCAGTTCCTTCAATAGTAGTGTTTCTATCTTCATCTAAACGTTGAAATTTTGTAAATAATTTAGAAATATTTTCTTCTTTAATACCACGTCCAGAATCTTCAACAGTAATAATTAATCTACAGATATTATTATTGTTTATACAACTAACAGAATACTTTACAAAACCGTGTTCTGTATATTTAGAAGCATTACTTAATAAGTTAGTAACAATTTTCTTTAAATTAGAATGATCTCCATATAAAATTTCTGGAATATCAGCAGAAATTGAGATTTGAAAGTCGAGACCTTTTTCCTCCATACGAGGTCTAACTAGGGTTGCTACTGATTCAAGTAATTCTTTTGCTTTATATGAAGAGTTAATAATTTCTAGTTTACCAGACTCTATCTTAGAAATATCTAAAATACCATTTACTATTTCAAGAAGTGTCTTACTAGCATTAATAATATCAGCAGAATTTTCTTTGGCTTCTTCTAATGTATTTGATGATAAAACGCATTCAGAAAAACCAACAATAGCATTCAAAGGTGTTCTTATTTCATGGGACATACTTGATAAGAAATCAGTTTTAGCATGATTAGCTTTTTCAGCCTGATTTTTAGCAAGTTCTAACTCCTCAATCATCTTGACATCGGGATTTTCGATTGTATGATACATAACAACTAAAACAAATGACTCTAAAGTTGTAATAAGTGTAAAACTAGGATCAATTTTTTGAATAATTGAAGCAATTAATAAGCCAATAATAAATATGAAAAGTGGAAGATAACTTTTCAATTTCACGTTCTTCAAATTTTTAATCATAAATATAAGAGAAATAATTATTGAAAAAAATGATAAAAAATATACGGACATCACAGCGATACCCTCAGAATGATTATCATAAATAGTTAATGGTAAAACTAAAGAAAATATTCCAAAAATAATATTACATATAATAGATAATGACCGTATAGTACTTTTAATTTTATTGTATTTATTAACATCAACTGAAACTGCAACAACATAGTTTAAAAAGATAATACAAAAAGTTACTAAATATGCCAAATATAATCTGTTAAAGATAATTGTAATCGGTGAAATATTACCATACAACTTACATGAATAAATAGATAATAATTCCAATAATAATCCAATAATATTTGTAACAAGAAAAATTACAAATATACACAATTCAACAGAGTCGATATTTCTTTTTTTTCTATACAAAATATTAAAAAATGCAATATAAACTAAACTTAATATAATAAAATAAGAACTATTGCTCACGTTATCACCCTACCTTACAATAATAATAACATAAACAAAAAAAAAGTTCTATTTTTTCGGAACTTTTTTATAAACTTTTGCCTTGTGATTAGTATTTTCTACATTAAAATTCAAAGCAGAAATACATTTTTCTGATACTTTTTCATCCATTAATGCTAGGAAGCTTCTTTTAAGTGTTGGTGTCAATACAAAGGATTCTTCATTTGTATGAATTCTAAAATATAGGCTCTTAAGGAAATCATCTCCAAATTTTACTTTACACCTTTGTGTAGCTCCACTTAAAACTTTTTTTTCATCAAATGCCACACCAATTTGTGGTTCTATGTGAGCTACATAAACTTTATCATCATTAAAATCAACCGTTACAACCTCACATGACATAATTTTTTTTGTATCTTTTAAAACTGCGTCTGAAACCATATAATTAGGAATAGAACCATCATAGTCATTTACACGACCTTTAACATATGCATAACCTCTTGAATCAATGTAACCATATGTATTTAAATTAGCCCAAACTTTTCCATCACAATCAGTAGTGAAAAAATTCTGTTGAGCTTGTGGATTATCAACATATCCTTCCATAGTACATGGTGAATTTGCAACCAACTTACCTGGCTCCATATAATCACAGTGAGTTCCATCATCTCTTAAAGCCATTAATTCCACCATATCATATGCCTTCATTCCAATTGGTTCTTTCATGTTAATACCACGTATTTTATTTTTCTTTGTTTGTAATGAACGATACATAGTTAAAAATATTCCACCATGTTCTGAATCTCCACCTGCCAAACTCATACAAACTGTTGAAAAAGGCATTTTTGTTACATCTACTCCAGCTTTTAATTTTCTTAGCCATTTATTTAAAACTTTTTCTTCATTTGCATCAAGTGGCTCTCCAATACACATAGGTGCAAATAAAAATGGTAATTTTACATCTTTATAACAAGAATTATTCATTTGTCTTTTCATAGTATCTAACCATACAGATCTAGATGTTAAAAATACTGTTGGTTTATTAATTAACATGCTCTCTAATACAAAATCTTTTTCGTTTATTGGCTCTAAAGCAGTAATACCGCCTTGCATAAAAACATCTGATATAGCTGACATAAAATCAGTGTCAGACATTGTTCTAACTAAAGCAAGCATTGTTCTGTTTTTTAAAGTAGGAATATGTGATACATCAAAATCATGATATCTTCCCATGGTAATATAACTTCTAACCGTATGAATTAATCCTTTTGGTTTATTTGATATTGTTGAACCACTTGTATATGTCACAGTGAATTCATCAGATAAAGTGCCATTATTATAAATATTATAATTACATAGTTTTGAAGATGATAAAAATTCATCCAAACTCATAACGTTATTAAATTCATTTAAAGTCTTATAATAACGTTCTTCATCAAGTTTATAATATCTGCTGGTAATTTCTTCATATGGATTACCATTAACTAATGAATAATCTAAAGGCATAGAAATAATAGTTTTGTTATTTTTTACCTTTTTTAACGCCAATGAAAATTCCACAAAATTCTTATCAGAAACAAAAACAAGTGGTGAATCTGCATTATTAATTATATTTGCTAAATATTCTGTTTCCATATCAGCAGCTACTAAATTAACTCTAGCACCTATTATACTGGTTGCTCCCATAATAAATGGAAATTCTGGAACATTCTCTATACAACAAATAAATTCTTGATTTTTTTTCAATCCATTAATACTAAGTGCCTGAGCATACAAATATGATAAAGCAAAAAAATCTCTATAAGAAAATTTTTGTCCTCTATAAAAAATAGCAGTATCATCGAGATTATTTTTATTTCTTACCCATATCTCTTTTATCCATGAATGATTTCTATTATTATCTATATCCATTAATATATTCTTTGTTTTAATATTTTCATAAACACTTATATCATAAGGATTTGGGCATGGTGCTTCTTGCTCACTAAGAACCTCATTTTCAAATTTCTTATACAAATAATCTATATTTTTTCCAACTACATCTGTCATTATTACAATCCCCCTCAAATTTGGTTAATTATACCATAAAATTTACATTTTGTCAATTTTTCTCTGGTCCTATAGCAATTGTAGTATATATTCTTTTTTACTTTTATCACTAACAATACAGGTCTTTATCTTATACTAATTAATAATAACATTTGTTAGGATTTATCATCCACCATTACAAAAAAATTACTTGTTTACTTTTTAAGTTTAATATTATCAATCACTATATTTTGTTTCTACTACAAAAATACCAAACTCTATATAGTTAAAAATCAAACATACACTTCCATCATTAATAAATAATAATCAATTTTATTTCTATCAGGAATTATTCCTAGTTGATTATAGAACTCACTTATATATTCTTCTCCATAATTTCTTTTAATAGATTTTTCACAAATAGCTAAATCAAACCATTTATCTGCTATACCACACTCACCAACATCTATAAAACCAGTTAATTTAGTATCTTTTCCAAATACATTTGGTAGGCTAATATCACCGAAAGAAAAACATAATTCATCATAAAATTTATTTTCATCTAAATATTTTAAAATATTTTCAATACTACCATATTTCTTCAAAATTTCTGGATTTATATTTTTCTCATTAATATCTTTATTTGAAATCCATTGTTTTATTTTAGAAAGTCTATAATCAATACTTGTATCAAAAGGACAATCCTTAATATCAACAGCATAAATCTCTTCAAATGCTTGAACTAAAACTTTCACCCCCAAGATAGGATCTTCTCTATATGTTTTTGAACATAGCATTTCACCAGTAAGCGCTTCTGTAATTAAAAAATCTGCATCATTTGTTGATTTATACATAACTACCTTCGGAACTTTTAATCTTTTATCTAACCATTTTAATTTTTGATATTCAGATAATAAAGTGCCTTTAGTAGCAATCTTCAAAAAATATGTTTTACAAGCCTTATTAATTTTAATAACTTGTGCTGAAGAACAACCAATATTAATTTCATCTAATTCACTGTTTTCTATAAAGTGTAAAATTTCTTCATCTAAATCAAAAATAAACTTCATTTTTATCACCACCAAATTATTTAGAAATAACTTCAATTCTTATTCCAACAACTCCATATTTAGACTGCTTATCTTTAGAATAATACTTTTCTAAATCAGACAATAATTCTTCCTTAGTAGAATCTTTTGAAGCAAGAAGTTTGATATCAAAATCATCAATTAAGTCTTTAAAATTATCATATCTTAAAAGTTCAACTACTCTAGCTTCAAAATACTCATCAAGATTTGGTTCTTTATAAAATTTAATAATATCTGAAACATTTATTAATTTTCTTTTTTCATCATATAATCTTAATTCTATTTGCTTAGTACCATTCTTCATATAATTATAATAAGTCTCTTGTAACTTTAATTTATGTTCCATTACTATTCCTCTACCATTTCTAACTTTTCCATAAACTCTTTTGGAGGTTCTGCCTCATAATAAATTTCTTTTCCAGTTATAGGATGAGTAAACTTAATACTTTTAGAATGCAACATCTGTCCAAATGAATCAGCTTTTTTCTTATTATATAATGGATCATTTACTACTGGATGTTTAATATAAGCCATATGAACTCTAATTTGATGAGTTCTACCAGTTTCTAAGACACATTCTACTAATGTTTTATCTTTATATCTTTTTAATACTTTAAAATGAGTAATAGAATCTTTTCCATTTACATCTGTAACAGCCATCTTTTGTCTATTATAAATATCTCTTCCTATAGGAGCATCTATAGTACCCGTTTCATGTGGAATAACTCCTTCTACAAGTGCTAGATAATGTCTTTCAACCTTTTTATCTTTTATCATAGAAGCAAGTAAGTCATGAACTTTTTCATTTTTTGCTACTACCATTAAACCACTAGTATCTTTATCAAGTCTATGAACAATACCAGGTCTAATTGGATCACCTTCTAAATCAAATTTATAAAGTAATGCATTTACTAAAGTTCCTGTATAATTTCCAGGAGCTGGATGAGTAACCATACCACTCTTCTTATTAATTACAAGTAAATATTCATCTTCATAAACAATATCTAGTGGAATGTTTTCTTTTACAATATCAATAGAAAAATCCATATCTTCTTCTTTTATTTCAATCTTATCATTTAACTTTACTTTATAATTAGATGAAACCTCATTACCATTAACTAAAATCTTCCCCTCATCTATTAATTTCTGAATTTTACTACGTGATAAATCTGTTTTTTCAGTTAAATATTTATCAATTCTTATTTTATCTTCTGTTACTATTTCAATCATCATTATACTCCTTTACTTTTATCTTTCTTTTTAAAATCATTTTTTATTATATCTATAATAAGTAAAAATGTTCCTATAACAATTAAACT
>JAUNMG010000054.1 GCA_030531905.1 bacterium
CAGTTAGCATACTGCTTCTAAAAATTTATGGTGAGAAAGTCTAAAAACGGGTTTGGTATTTTTAACTAAAATTCTACCATTTTTTGTCTTTTTCACTACTTTTTCTTATCATATTTAGCTTTTCAACAACATTTTAAAGCTAATAAAGACAAATTATTATAAAATATAAGTATGTCAATATTTAGCAAAACAACAGGTATCGATTTTCAAACATATGGCGAAGTATTCAACGAAACCACCTTCAAAAACAAATTTGAAGAAGGACGCTTTTACATGACGGTTGAAGAAAAAGAATCTAACAAATTCTATAAAAACGATAGCGAATTCTATTTGACAGTAAGAGAAGGGATTGCTGCAATTGCTATTACAGAAGACTTAAATAAAAAACCAAAAATCTTCGTAATTCACCGTATCTGTAAAATAAGTCCTAATTTATACTTCACCTTCTTAACTATTTCTAAACGCTCAGTAATTGAAGTTTCAAACAAAAACTTTGAAAACAATATTTTGACTGCCCAAGAACCAGCAACAATCAACTCGCTGAAAACAAACTTACATGTAAAAGAAATATTAGGTGACTACTATGTAGTAAGAGGATCAAACTACAACTTCCCTGGTGAAGCTCTAGACTTTTGGGAACTTACCTACGTTGACGATGGAAAATTAATCACAAAAATTGAAGGCGAAGAATTTGAATTAAACCCTCAAGAAATAATATTCTATGCTCCAGGACAAGAACACACCCAAAGAACAACAACGACATGCTCTTACCTGACAATAGTATTTGAGATGGATATTGACAAAGAAGACGCAAACATCTTAAAAAATAGAATTTTCAAAGCTAGTCAAAGAGACGTAGACTACTTAACTAGATTCAATAAAGCAAGTAACAACTACAATCACTTCACACCAATGATTCTAAATTCTTTAGTCCAAGTATTAGTTGTATCCCTACTCACAAACTTAAACGAAACACCATCGAATAAGCCAATAATGACTAAGATGCAACAAAAATACGATAATGAACTATTAGGAGAAATAGCTCTATATATTCAAGAAAATATATATTCGCAAATAAACGTTGAAGATATTTGTTATCACTTCTCAATATCTAGATCAACAATACAAACATTGTTTATCAAAAATCTAAATGTATCACCTAAACAATACATCTCAGATTTAAAGTTTGCTAAAGCGAAACAAATGATAAAAGATTCTACATACTCAATATCTGAAATAGCTAGAATTTGTGGCTTCTCCTCAATTCACTACTTCTCAAGAGTATTCAAAGAAAAATATGGGGTTACCCCCACATCTTATGCTAAATCAATTAGTTAAAAGAGGCTTTCCATACGTGAAGCCTCTTTTGATTACTACGATTAATTCTTTTTAAACAAGCCTGCAAAATAACAAAAGACCAAATAAACAACAAAAAGAACAGTTCCTAAAATAGCCTGAGCCTTATAATCCAATGGCGTAAAAATACTTATTGCCAAATAAACAAGCACACCACTAAAAAAACCTAATATCCCTACTTTCTTATTATTCATAAATTTTCTCCTAGCTTATTAAATAATTCATCTGCATGTTTTGCATATAACTAGCTATTTAATCATTACTATTCTTAAAATGATCATGGAATTTACCACCCATTATCGAATTCTTATAGTAAATACTTGTGAATACCCAATAAAAGATAACACCAAGAACTACAAGCAAAGTTCCTGCCATATAAACATCAATCACTTTAAAAACCCACAACAAAATAATCCCAAGAATTAAAGCCACCAAACAAGCAATGCTAACAACAAACTTAGTTTTATTAGTATCTTTTTTCATTTCACTCATACCATTAGCTCCTACAAGAAAATTATATCATCTTTAACCTTATATCGCCGATATTACTTAGAGCTAATCTTTCATTAACAATTGTATTAGTGTTATAAATAGTTTTACCTTATTTGTTTATATTATCATATAAACTTTTATTAAATAATACTTATAAAATATTTTATTATTTCTTAAAATCTCGACTTTCGAAGATGATAAATACGAAAACATGGCTGAAGTCCTTTAAACATAAGGG
>JAUNMG010000055.1 GCA_030531905.1 bacterium
CATTATATACTCTTTGTATATTCATAAGTTTAGAGCTTGTCATACTTTTACTTCTTGTTATATATTCATAAACAGCTTCATTGGAGTCAACTTTAGTTTTTATAAGTCTCTCCATTTTATTAAAAAATGATTTTGGTATTAAAGAGACTATTAAACAACCTATAGCTATATCGATTAATTGTGATATATTTGAAGTTATTCCAGAAGTATAGGAATAAATTATAATCCAACTTAATAAATATCCTAATATAGAAATATATTTGTTTAATTTATTAAATGCCCCTGATACAAGGCCTGCAAAAGAATATACTCCCATATATACGGCAGAAATTACGTTAGATATCATAAATCCTAAACCAACGATAACTCCACTTGTTGCACCTAAGGTTGAGCCACCAAGAATGGCAGCTATAAGTATTAACACTGTTGATAAAACTCCTCTAGCTGAAACACCAAATAAACCTATATTGCCTATTCCTATAATACTAAAGGCAATTAATAGGCTGAGGGAAACTACCTCTTCGGGACTTATGTACATTTTACTTTTGTTATTTATTAAAAACTTTGTCCCAAATGAAAATATATATGCTGAAATAAAGGTAACCACAAATTCTACTAAGACCATTATAAAATCATATATATTATTGCTATAATAAGCAGTTTGTCCTAAAGACATGGCAAGTAATATACTTGAGCCTAATATGCTTATCTTAGCAACAGAATTTATCTTTTTAATTTTATTGCTAAATACTAAAATAATAATTAAACAGATACTGTATTTAACAACAGATGATATGTCATTAAAAGATAACAATATTCCAGCCAAGGTTGATATGAATACTGGATATTTATATCTGTCTAATTTTACAAAGAATAAATAAAAGGCTATTCCAAAAGGTGCCACATTATCTACAATAGTAAACCGGCTAAGGAAAAATCCCATCATCATGAAAATAATCGTTTTAGTATTTATATATCTATTTATATTTATTTTATTTAAATTAACAATTCTATTTTTTATAGCAGTGCCATTTCTCTCCATAAAAAAATCTCCTCCTTTGTTTAACATGAATTATATCAAAGGGGAGAATTGCATTTTGTCATAATTGGTTTTGATATTCCAAAAAAATTAAGACATTTTTTTTGAGTTTTGACATATTAGGCCTTCCAAATTATCATACTCACTTATCATTATTTTTTCTATTTCTAATTTTTCCATTACAATATGTAATATTTTTACACCAGCTGTTATAATATCTGCTCTTTTTGATTGTAGACCTTTTATTGTTTTTTTATCGCTTAATGTCATCTTTTTTAAATTTTGTAGAATTTTTTCTAAATCTTTTTTTTTAACAACACTATTATGGACTTTTTCCATTGAATATACTTCTAATTGTTGATTCATGGCAGAAAGTGAAGTAATTGCACCTCCAATACCAACTAATTTACTTACATGCATTCCTTTTATTTTATCTAAGGTAGATGATATAGTTTTTTCTATAAAATCAGACATCTTATTGAATTCTTCATCACTAATTGGATCTGTAGTAATAAATTTTTCTGTCATTCTAAGAGCTCCCACGTTTTCACTTTTGCAAAACTTTATTCCATCTTCATTTCCAACTATAAATTCTGTAGAACCTCCTCCAATATCTAAAACTAATATATCGTTACTTTTATCTCCTCCTGCACCTTCTAATACACCCATAAAACCAAGGTTTGATTCTTCTTCACCACAAATTATTTTAACATCAATATTAGTTAATTCTTTTGCTCTATTAACAAAATCTTGACCATTTTTGCTATCTCTTAAAGCCGATGTACCCATACAGTAGACTTTTTCACACTTTTCTTCTATACATTTATCAGCAAATTCTTTTAAAGCATTTAAATTTCTTTCTAAGGCTTCTTCTGTTATATATCCTTTGTCATCAACACCTTGACCTATTCTAGTTGTATTTATATATTTTTTTCTATTTTCAATTTTATTATTTTTATAATCTGCAATTAATAGCCTCATTGAATTTGTACCAATGTCAATTGTTCCTATTTTCATTTT
>JAUNMG010000007.1 GCA_030531905.1 bacterium
CAGAAGAAGTAAGTTTTGAAGGAGGAGTAGGAGAGTCATACGATAAAGAGTGGGCATTAAAAGATCAAGCTTACCGAGATGGAGAAGAAGCAGGAGAAAAGAAAGGAAGAGAGGAAGGTTCAACAACAAAAGCTATTGAGATAGCGAGAAATCTTTTAAAAAATAAAGTAGATATATCTATTATTGTGCAATCTACAGGGTTATCTATTGATGAGGTTAATTCTTTAAATTAAAAACAAGCAATTTTTATGCTTGTTTTTTCTTGGGTTTATAATTATTTGTATTTATACTTTTTAGGTTTTTCCATTGATATATTTAAAAGCATACCAACTATAATCATATATGAAAGTAAGCTTGATCCTCCATAACTTATAAATGGTAAAGTAATTCCTGTAATTGGTAGTAGGCCAATAGTCATACCTATATTTTGAACTTGCTGGAATAAAAGCATAGCAACAACTCCGATTAAAACATATCGATCTATATCATTAATCTTCTTTTGAGCAAGCATTACTATCTTAGTATCAAAAAATACAATTAATGATATTAGAAGAAATGATCCTAATAGTCCAAAGTTAGATGCAAAAACAGCAAATATAAAGTCAGTTCCAGCTTCTGGAAAATAAATTGGTGTCTTATTAAAACCATGTCCAAATACACCAGCACTACCAATTGCGGCCATTGCATTTTCAAGTTGTAATCCCGAACCACTTTTCCAATCAAAAATTCTATTGAACCTATAAAACAAATTAGTACCAAATAACTTTATAAATAACTTTTCTTTCAAAAAATATAGTCCTAATATTGAAGATACTCCAAGTATCAAAATTGTAATCCCAATTATAAACCATCTCAATCTTATGCCTGAGGTAAACATCATAGCAATATAAATTACCAAATATATAATTACACATCCTGTATCTGGTTGTAAGAAAGTTAAAATTGAAGGTATCAATACAACAAGTAAAGTTTTCAAAATAAAGATAAATTCTTCTTTTACAGTAGGAGAGGTATACTTCATTCTAAAATTATGAATCATTGAAGCAAGAGTTAACATCAAAAATATTTTCATAAATTCACTAGGTTGAAAACTACCAATACCAGGTATTACAAACCAACATTTACTATTATTAATTTCACTACCAAAAAATAAAAGCAATAGAAGTAAAACATTTCCAAAGGCATAAAGTATCCAAGTATTCTTATATAAATATTCGTTTTTTAGTTTAACTAAAATAACAACAAGTATACTTCCTACTAAATACCAAATCGATTGTTTTAAAGCCAAATTACCATTAGTTTTTGGAATAAATGCTTGAGCACTATAAATAGTTATTATACTTATAATTGCTAAAAGACAAATTGGTATTAGAATTGATAAATTTAATTTTCTTTTCTGATACATAAAATCTCTCCTTTTATTAGATATTATACCAAATTTTTGCAAGTTTTATCTAAAATAATCATAAAATATACAAAGGATGTGAGTATTATTAAAAAATTACCTAAGATTTATCAAAATGATATTAATAAAAAAATTATGAATAACAGAAGTTCTTACTATTCACTAACTTCTAATGATGAAGAAAGAAGTACTATGTTACTTCCAGATATTAAACTTTTACTAGATGGAATATTTAATGGAGAAAAACAAGCCTTTAATATTCCTGTAATTATAAAGACAAGTACTAAAGTATATGATACATTTTTAGTTGCTAGAACATCTACATATTTGTTAACTATCGATCAAGATAGAATTAAAATAGATGATATAGTTTTCATAAAAAGAAAAAATCCTTAACGGATTTTTATTTTTAAATAGTTAAATTTATATCACTGTAACATTTTATAGCACAAACACAATTTAAATTAATAGTAAAGAATGTATTAGTTGAAGTGTATACACCATTATTATAGTTTAAAACTCTACAAGTACAACAACATCCATCTAATGATTCTACTCTAAATATAGTTTGATCATCTACTGACCAGATAGCTCCTGTAGAACAGTTATAAAAAGAAATAGGTCTTGTGTTATAACATTCTAATGTTTCAGGTCCTAAGAATGGGCGATCACAACCTTCTTGACAACATTTAGTAAAACTGTTTCTTTGTAAGTGAATAATTTTATTTATGATTTCACTAATGCAGTTGCACTCATTTTTACAAGAATTTTTTTGTCTTTTATCTTCACACATCATAATTCTCCTTTCTTATATTTCTAAGTAAGTATCATTTAAACATCTTAAGATACAGAAACATTCTAAGTTTACTGTTACAAATTCATTAGTAGCAGTATAAGTAGTATCATCTTCTCCTGTAGGTCTTAAGATTCTTAAAGTTGCACAACAATCATCAACGTTTTCTACTCTAAATACACTTGAAGTAGTTGGAACATTATTTTCAAAATAACTTACTGCAAATAAATTACCATTTCTTGTGTAAAGTGTAATTGGTCTAGTATTATAGATGTAACAACCATTTACTCCTAAAAATGGACGATCACAACCTTCCGGAAAACATTCATTGAAACATTCTTTTTGTAAGACGTCAATTACTTTTAAGATCTTCGCAATGCAACAAGATTCAGTATTTTCCATAAAACTCCTCCTTATCTTTTCTAATATAAGATATTCTTCTAATCTAATTTAGTGTATAGCTTATACCTAGTTTATTCTATGATTACAGACAAAAAATCTTTCCTTTTTTTGAATAATAGGTTATAATTTATAATATATGATTTAACAAGAGGTGATAAAGATGCAATATCTTATTATTGGTCTTATTTTATTGATTATATTACTAGCGGTATTGAAAGCTAATTCTAAGGATGCTGAACTTGATTTGAATAAGTTAGTTGAAGCACTTGGTGGGAAAGAAAATATTATTGATACTGAAGTAGCTCTATCTAGATTTAAGGTAACGCTAAAAGATATTAGTAAAGCTAATAAAGAAGCAATTCAAAAACTTGGGGCTAAAGGTATAGTAGAGATTGATAATCAATTAAAAATTATTTTAGGACCAGAATCAAAACAATTAAAGAAATATATTAATGATTTAAAATAACAAAAAAATGACAAAAAAAGTCATTTTTTTTCATGATTCGACAAAATACGACAAAACATTGTTGTATGATAGCCTTATAAGGAAGTGACTAGTATGGAATCTGTTATGATATTTATTGATGAAATATTTTTGGAGGTTATGTGTTTATTATTTCCAATATCTATTTATATTATTGTAACGGCATATTTTAGAAATCAAAAATGTAATAGGCAGGATGTTTTACTTGAAATTACATTATATTCATCAATATATTTACTTATTAAATATGGATGTGAAACTAATTTAATCTATCCTTTGATACTTTTAAATATTCCTCTTTTAGTAGCTTATTTAAAAGAAAAAAGTAGAATAGCCCTTACTATTTCTTTAATACTAATAATTTATTTTGCAAGGCACACACATATTGATGTTATTTATTTAATAATAGAGTATGCAATTTACTTTATTACTTATAGATATTTATATTCAAAAAAAGCTACATCTATTTCAGTATTAACGACATTTGTAGTTATAAAGTCTTTTATAATGTCTTTAGAGATGTTTTTGATATTTAGTCCTGAAAGTAATTATATAATTAACTTTATGCTGATTTTTTCTATCATGACTATTTTTACTTTTATTGGATATTTGATTTTATATTTCTTAAATAAGGGTGAGGAGATAATAGATTTAAATGATGTTGTATCCAAACTAGAAAAAGAAAAGAAGTTAAGAGAATCTTTATTTAAAATAACTCATGAAATTAAAAATCCTATTGCAGTGTGTAAAGGATATTTAGATATGATTGATTATAAGGATACTGATAAAGTTGAAAGATATATTCCTATAATAAAAGATGAAATTTCAAGGACTTTAATATTAATGGATGACTTTTTAGATTATACTAAAATTCAAGTTGAAAAAGATATTACTGATTTATACTTATTACTTGAAGATACTTATAAAATAGTTAAGCCATTATTTAAGAAAAACCAAATAAAATTAACTTTAAATATAGATGATGACGATGATGTTTATATGAATTTAGATTATAATAGGTTAAAGCAAGTTCTTGTAAACTTATTAAAGAATAGTATTGAAGCTAAGGATAGTCATAAAAAGAATAATTATGTTAGTATTGATACAATTAGGAAAAATGATGAAATAATAATAAGAATTAAAGATAATGGAATTGGAATGAATACAAAGAGTTTAGAAAAAGTAGATGAAATGTTTTATACAACTAAAGAAAAGGGAACAGGACTTGGTGTTGCTTTATCTAAAGAAATTATTTCTCAACATGGTGGTGATATTAAGTATTCTTCTGTTAAAGGAAAATATACTATTGTTGATATTATTCTTCCATATCAAGAAAAAAGCTACGATTAAGTAGCTTTTAATTTAATAATAGAAATTGTTATTACTGTACATGTAAGGGTATGGGTATGGATAAACAGCTTGTGGATAATACATCATGTTTTGACCTCCACAACAAGGTCTTGGACTATTGATTTGATTGTTATTAGCAATTCCATAACCTAAGGCAGTACCAGCAAGTCCTCCTACAACAAATGGTGCCCAGAAGAATCTTTCATCTTGTGCTTCAGGATAAACTTCGTTACCATTTGTAAAATTAACAGGTTGAAAATTTTCATTAGTAGCTCTTAAATCATAAGCTGGATAATAATTATACATATAAAACACTCCTTTACTTCTAAAATATGTAAAACTTTTAATTATGTTAAAATAATTGCTAAAATAAAAGAAATAGTATAAAATAGTTTTTAATGAAAGAGGTGGCTATCTATGGAAAGACTTCAGAAATATATTGCTGAGGCTGGTTATACTTCAAGAAGAAAAGCAGAAGAGTTGATAAAAAGTGGAAAAGTAGAAGTAGATGGAGTTGTTGTAACAGAACTAGGTACAAAAGTAAGTGGTAAGGAAACTATTACAGTAGAAGGAAATTTATTAAAAAAGGAAGAAAAAGAATATTATATTTTAAATAAACCAAGAGGAGTAATAACAGCTGTAAGTGATGATAAAAATAGAAAAACAGTAGTTGATATTATAAAATCAGATAAAAGAATCTATCCAATAGGAAGACTTGACTATGATACAACAGGAGTTTTACTTTTAACTAACGATGGTGAATTTTCTAATATTTTGATGCATCCAAATGAAAGAATAGAAAAAGTTTATGTTGCTAAGATAAATGGAATTATTAAAGGAGAAGAAATTAATAAGTTAAAAAACGGTGTTGTAATAGATGGAAGAAAAACAGAAAAGTGTAAAGTTAAATTAAGAAGAGTAGATCCTAAAAATAATACTTCTTATGTATCTTTAATAATTCATGAAGGAAGAAATCATCAAGTTAAGAAGATGTTTGAAGCTGTGGGATTTAAAGTATTAAAATTAAAAAGAGAAAGAGTTGGAATATTTACTTTAGAAGGACTTACATCAGGAGAATATAGAAGATTAAGTCCAAAAGAAGTTTCAATTATTTATTCATTACAAGAGAAAAAATAGATTTGAATGTTTTTCTCTTTTCTTTTGTCGTCAATTAAATAATTGAAATTGAAAATGATTGACTAATAATAAAAAATTAGTGTATTCTAATACTAGAGAAAGTGTAGAAAATGGAAGAAAAGAAAAAAATAGGAAATGCAAAACTTTTAGTAATAGCTATCGTATTAATCTTAGTAGTAATAATAGGTACTACATATGCATGGTATAGAATAACTAGAAGTTCTGATACTATTAATAAAATTAAAGCCGGAAGTTTAGAAATGACATTAGATGATACTGCAACAGAAGGAATAAAATTATTAAATGAAGTTCCAAAAAGTTATAGTCAAGTAATGAAGACAGAAGAATACACATTTACATTGACAAATACAGGAACAACAACAAATGATTATACAATCTATTTAGACGATGTATTAAAATTTACTGATGACCAAGGTAAGAAAATAACAATAACAGATGATACAAAGCTAGAAGATACAAAAATAAGATATATTTTGTTAAAGGATGGAGAAAGTGCTGCTTCAACAAAATCAAAATTATTAAGTGCTGCAACAGAAAGAATCATAGATACAGGAAAAATAGATAAGAATCAAACAATCAAGTATAGTTTGAGAATGTGGATAGATTCTCGTGCAGAAAATGAAGTAATGGGAAAAATGTTTAATGCAAAACTTAGAGTAGAAGCAAGTCAGTCTACAACTAATGAAGAACCAGAGGTAACAAAACTTTGTAAAAGAGCAACTACACTTCATACAGAAACCTGTTCAAATACAGATACAACAGGATATTGTCAAGCTGATGGTTACGCTTTAAAAGATACAATAACATATGGAAACTTAGGAACAACAGGAACATTAACAAGTGGAGATGCCTTTGACTGTGATGTTAATGGTGATGGAGTGTATGATTCTGCAACAGAAAGATTTTATTATGTGTCAGATATGACAAATGGAGTAACGCAAGACTCAAATACAGCAGTATTAATTTATTATAATAATGTAAGTGGTGGAGTAGCATCTAATTCAACTGCATATGCATATGATGAAAGTGGAAAAAATAATAATGGACCAGTAACAGTAATAAAACAATTACCAACATCAAAACAATGGAGTAATGTAAGTTTAACAAATACAATAAGAACAATTACTAACCAAAGTGGAGGTAATACAACAAATGCAGGTAATCTTCCTACAGCATTTAGTTATGAAGGATATGCAGCTAGACTTCTTACAGCCCAAGAAGTAAGTACTGGTTGTGTTTTTACAGTAGGAAGTTATACAAAAGGTGAATTAAGTAGTAAATGTAAATATTTAATGGAAAATACAAAATATTCATCAAGTAGTTTAAGAACGTATGGAGGATGGCTAGAATCGCCTGATGCGTCTGATTCCTTCAGCGCTTGGATCGTGTATGCTTATGGCCGCAATGTCAACACCGGCTACGTCGATAGTGTCAGCAACTTTGGAGTCCGTCCAGCTATAGAAGTAGCAAAAACTAACATAGACTATTAATATTAAAAAAATAAATTTATATGAAATTTAATTATTTCATGAAATTATAAATATCAATTATAAAAATTACTAAAGGGAAAAATTAAAATTGGTTAGTTTTTCTCTTTTTAATTTGTAAAAATGGTCATTTGCTAAATATTTTTACTTGTGATAAGTTCTTTCTGCTTGCAAGTAAAATAAATTAGAAAGAGGCGATTAATATAATAAATATAAGAGGATATAATCCTAAATCATTACATGATTTAAATCTAAGTAAGGAGTATGTTTTAGAACTACCAAGATATATAAAGAAAGGACAAAAGATAAGTATTCTTTCAGATACAATGTTAAAAGCTATGTTTCAAAATGAAAATAGATTAAAGTATTCAGCTAAATTCTTATCATATTTCATAGATTTAGATTATGAAGTAATTTTAAAAAATATTTATCTAGCTAAAAATGAACTAGATAAAGAAAAAGAATCTAGTAAAGGTGAAAGATGTGACTATGTAGCAGTAATTGATAATACAAGTCTAAATATAGAAGTAAATAATAATAGTAGTTTAGAAATATTAGAAAGAAATATAGAGTATGCATATAGATTATATTCAAAAAAGATAAAAAGAGGAGAAAGAGAATATGATTATACTCAAGTAATTCAGTTTAATCTAAATAATTTTTCATTTAAAGGAAATGATAAAATAATAGATATTTATGGAGTAAAAAATGATAGTGACTTAACTCTAAGTGATAAGATAATATTTGTCCAAATATATGTACCAAACCTAAGAAAGAAATGGTATAATGAGGGTATAGAAAGCTTAAATGAAGCCGAGAAATACATTTTGGCTTTAGTAGAAATGGACATAGAAAAACTAAAAAGCTTAGGAGGCGAAGAGTTAATGGAAGAATATGTAAAAGAAGCAGAAGAAGTAAGTTTTGAAGGCGGAGTAGGAGAGTCATACGATAAAGAGTGGGCTCTAAAAGATCAAGCCTACCGAGATGGAAAAGACGAAGGGAGAGAGGAAGGTATCTTAACAGAAAAGCAAACTATTGCAAAATCAATGTTAGAAGATAATATACCAGTAGAGCAGATATCTAAATATACAAATTTATCTATTGATGAGGTTAATTTCTTAAAAATGGATAAAAAATAAACTTAAGAAAAGATGTGGATATAAATCTAATAAGCAAATTAACTAAATTATCAAATTATGGAATAAATTAAAACAATGAATTTAGTAGTCAATATATTGTGTTGACTACTTTCTTTTCTTGAAAAAAATACAAGTTTATGTTATAAGAAATATAGTTATTTAGGAAAGGAGGTATTTTCATGAATAATAATGATTTAACTAATGAAATTAGATCAAAAGTTGATATTGTTGATATCATAGGAGAAAGAATACCTCTTGTTTCTAAAGGAAAAAATTTCTTTGGAGTATGTCCTTTTCATGAAGATACAAACCCATCTATGAGTGTGTCTAGAGAAAAACAAATTTATCGTTGTTTTTCTTGTGGCGCTAGTGGTAATGTTTTTACTTTTTTAATGAATTATGAACATATGAATTTTAAAGAAGTTTTAAAATACTTAGGCGATAAAGTAGGGGTAAATACATCATTTATTTCTACTATAAAAACAAGTAACAAGTTTGATAATTTTTATAAGGCTTATTCTCTTAGTCAAAAATACTTTCAAAATAATTTAAATTCTGTTGAAGGAAGAGTTGCTAGGAAATATTTAGAAAATCGTAGTATTAATGAAGATATTATTAAAGAGTTTGGAATTGGTTTATCTTTAGATAAATATGATGATTTAACTAAACTTTTACAAAATAAAAATTATGATTTAGCAACACTTAATAAAATAGGATTATCTTCAGATACTCATGATATATATGTAAATAGAATTATGTTTCCACTTCATGATCCATATGGTAATATTGTTGGTTTTTCAGGTAGAATTTATAACGGGGAAAAAGCTAATAAATATGTTAATACCAAAGAAACTATAATCTTTAAAAAGGGTGAATGCTTATATCATTATCATATAGCAAGAGATAGCGCAAGAACTAGTAAATGTGTAATAGTAATGGAAGGATTTATGGATGTTATAAGAACTTCTTCCATTGGAATTAAAAACACAGTAGCCATTATGGGAACAGCTTTAACTAAAGAACAAATAAAACTTATTAAAAGATTATCTAATAATGTTATTATCTGTTTAGATGGTGATGGCCCTGGAAGACACGCTGCTAAAAATATAGGTGAAGTTCTAAATGATGAAGGATTTAATGTCAAGATAGTTACTTTACCTGATCCAGATGATCCTGATACTTTTATTTTAAATAACGGAAAAGAACGTTTTGAAGCATTGATTGAAAATGCTTTAAATTATAGTGATTATAAAATACAGACTTTAAAAGAGAATGTTAATTTTCAAAGTGAAGAAGAATTATCTAATTATATAAATAATGTTTTAATAGAAACTTCTAAGATAGATGATGAGATACGAGTTGAAATAATTTTAAAAAAACTTGCAAAAGATTACAATATAGGGTATAATACACTCGAAAAAAGGTTTAATAATTTGAAAAAACCAAAAGAAGAAGCACCAAAGATTGAAAATATCAAAAAAATCCGTAAAAGAAAAGATAAATATCAACAAGCAATGGAACAGATAATTAATTTTATGCTTAATAATTCCTGGGTAATTGAAATGGTAGACAAAGAACAAATTATATATCCTACCAATGAGTTAAGACTTCTTGCCAGTGAAATTATTTACTACTTTAAAAAACACCAAGAGTTTATTTTGGCGGACTTTTTTACGTATTTACAAGATAAACCTGATTTGTTAAAGCTACTTAATGATATTGTCTCAAATAATTATATTGAAACGGCCTCAAAAGACTCCTTATTTACTTATTTTAAAGTAATGAGAAATTATAGTATGTCTAGGCAGATAGAAAGATTAGAAGAGAAAATGAGACAAGAACAAGATCCTGATAGACAGGCTTTGGTAGTAGAACAGATTAGAAAGCTAAAGTTAGGAGAATAGATATGGTTGGAGAAATTAAAACACTAGATGAAAGAAAAAAAAGATTAATTGCCTTAGGTAAAAAACAAGGATTTGTTACATATGAACAATTAGCAGATGAATTAAAAGGATTAGATGTAGATAGCGATTCACTAGATGATTTATATAATGCTTTAACAGAAGCAGAAATTGAAATTGTTTCTGAAGATGGTAGTGATGATGCTAGTGGAGAAGAAATCACAGATACAGTTCAAGTTGAAGATTTAACAATGTCTAAAGATATCAAAATTAATGATCCTGTTAGAATGTATTTAAAAGAAATTGGACGTATTAACTTGTTAACTTCAGATGAAGAATTTGAGTATGCAAAACGTGCTGAAGAAGGAGATGAAGAAGCTAAAAGAATGCTTGCTGAATCTAACCTTCGTTTAGTTGTATCTATTGCTAAACGTTATGTAGGACGTGGAATGTTATTTCTAGATTTAATTCAAGAAGGAAATATTGGACTTATGAAAGCTGTAGATAAATTTGATCCAACTAAAGGTTATAAATTTTCAACATATGCAACTTGGTGGATAAGACAAGCTATCACTCGTGCAATTGCTGATCAAGCAAGAACAATTCGTGTACCAGTTCATATGGTTGAAACAATTAATAAACTTGCTCGTGTTCAACGTCAATTAACTCAAGATTTAAACCGTGAACCAACAGATGAAGAAATAGCTAAGAAGTTAGGAATTACTGTTGAAAAGGTTCGTGAAGTATATAAAATTAGTCAAGATCCAGTATCTTTAGAAACACCAATTGGTGAAGAAGAAGATTCACATTTAGGAGATTTCGTACCAGATGAAAGAGATTTAGGACCAGAAGAATATACAACAGTTGAAATGCTAAAAGAAGAATTAGCAGGTGTATTATTAACTTTAACTGATCGTGAAGAAAAAGTTTTACGCTTACGTTTTGGACTTGATGATGGACAATGTAGAACTCTAGAAGAAGTAGGACAAATCTTCGGAGTTACTCGTGAACGTATCAGACAAATTGAAGCTAAAGCACTTCGTAAATTAAGACATCCATCTCGTTCTAGAAAACTAAAGGATTTCTTAACAGACTAATGAAAATAAATGATAGACTTAAAAAAATAGGGGATTTAGTGGATGCTAATTCCCTATGTTTGGATATAGGGTGTGATCATGCTTTATTAGATATTTATCTAGTAAAAGAAAAAAATCAACAGAAAGCAATTGCGTCAGATATTGCTTTAGGACCACTTGAAAAAGCAAATGAAAACATTAAAAAATATAGAGTAGAAGATAAAGTTATTACTCGTTTAGGCAATGGACTTGATACATATACAGATGATATTGATACAGCAATAGCATCAGGTATGGGTGGACGTACAATTATTGGTATATTTAAAAATAATTTAAAAATAACTAAAAAATTAAACCAGATAATAGTGTCCCCAAATAATTACCAGAAAGATGTTCGAAAATTTTTTACAAGTATTGGTTTTTATATAGAAGATGAAGAATTAGTTAAAGATGGAAAATATATATATCAAATCATAAAATTAAAAAAGGGAAGGAAAAGATATTCAAAAAAAGAAATGTTTTTTGGACCTGTTTTACTTACTAAGAAAAACAAACTATTTAAAGATTATTTTACTAGAGAATTAACATCTAGAAAAATAATGATAGATTTACTTCCTAAAAATTATAGATTAAAAAAATACCTAACAAAAAAAGAAATAACTATGATAGAAAAAGAACTTTCATAGTTATTTTTTTTCTTTATTAATACCAATCATACTACCAAGTACTGTAGTTATTATAAAAATTAGATAATATAAGATAAGTCTTAATTTAAAGTATGGTCTAAAAAATATTAGTGATATTACTAAGAAAATAGCGACTATCAAACTACCAAGTTTGAATCCTTCAAGATAACCTTTTTTATCTGTCTTTTTCCCTAAATTATAACTTGACATAAATAAAATTAATAAAATTAGAAGTGGTCTTAAATACTTTACCAAATTACTACTTATAATATCAAAATAATAAAATGTTGATACTATTAATAAACCTACAAATATTGAGATTAAAGTGGCTATTAATTGTTTTGAAAATGATTTAATATCCATGTAATGTTCCTCCAGTAAAACATATGATGATGTATAAAAAAATATACCATTAATCATAATAAGATTAGAGGTGAAGATATGGACGTTTTAATAGTTTTGTTTAGAACCTTACTTTTCTATGTAATCATTACGGTAGTTTATCGTTTTATGGGAAAAAGAGAAGTAGGAGAATTATCAATAATGGATTTAATTGTCTCAATTTTAATAGCAGAACTTGCAGCTATTGCGATAGATAAATATAAATCAAATCTTTTAATAACAATAATACCTATATGTGTCTTAGTTCTTGTTCAAATAGTAATTGCCAAAATATCCTTAAAAAGTCCTAATGTTCGTGAGAAAATAGAAGGAGTTCCATCAGTTATCATTAATAGAGGAAAAATTAATTTTAAAGAAATGTTAAAACAAAGATATAATTTAGATGATTTATTAACTCAACTTAGAGAAAAAGGTATTAGATCAATTGATGAAGTTGATTATGCAATATTAGAAACTAGTGGTAAATTATCAGTATTTGAAAAAGGAAATAATAAGAATTTTCCACTACCAGTTATCTTAGATGGAGAAATAGATTATGAAACTTTAGCTCAAATCAAAAAAGATGAACAATGGTTAGATAAAGTTTTAAAAGAAAGAAATCTTGTTCTTGATAATGTTTTTTATGCCTTTTATAAAGATAAAAATTTATTTATAATTGAAAAAGAAACTGTTAAATAGACAAATTTCTTAAAAAAGAACACCTATAATAGTTATGGGTGATTTTTTATGAAAACTAAAATTTTAGTACTATTTGTCTTTTTATTAGTAGCGTATCTTTTTTTTATTCCTGTAAAAGACTATGAAAGAAAAGCTTCAAAAAAAGAAGAAAAAAGGGCAGTATTTATAAGTTATATGGAACTTCAAAAATACTTAAAAGGTAAAGATGAAAAAACAGCTAAAGCTAATATTAATAAGATGATTTCTGCTTTAAAAAGTAATAAATTTAATATGATTATTCTTCAGGTAAGAAGTTTTTCTGATGCTATATATGAATCACAATATTTTCCTTGGAGTATGGTAATATCAGAAAATGAAGGAGAAGCTTATCACTTTGATGTTTTAGCTTATTTTATTGAAATGTCCCATAAGAATAATTTAGAATTACATGCTTGGATTAACCCTTATAGAATTAGAACTAATAATGATGTTAGTACTATAACTGTTAAAAATCCCGCTTATAATCTTTTAGAAACAAATGATGTTGATATAAGTGATAATGGGATTTATTATAATCCAGCATCTAGTAATGTTCAAAAACTAATTTTAGATGGTATAGAAGAAATTTTAGAAAACTATCAAGTAGATGGAATTCATTTTGATGATTATTTTTATCCTAATTTAGATATAGATAATGAAAATTATTTAGAATATTCTAAACACAATGATATTTCTAAAGATAAATATCATTTATTAATGGTTAATAATTTAGTAAAAGAAACTCACAAATTAACTAAAAAACATCATGTTGTATTTGGTATTTCTCCAGAAGGAAATATAGAAAATAACTATTCTAAAAATCAAGCAGATGTATATACATGGGCTAAAAGTAATGAGTATGTTGATTATTTAATGCCTCAAATTTACTATGGATTTCAAAATGAAGCAGCTCCTTTTTATAATGTTTTGAAAAAATGGGATAACCTAGTAAAGGAAAGTGATGTAAAAATCTTACCAGCACTTGCTTTTTACAAAAGTAATCAAGAAGATTTATATGCCAAAAATGGTAAATATGAATGGATAGAAAATGATGATATTATCATGAGACAAGTTCTTTTAAGCAGAAATATGCAAAGTTATGCAGGATTTGCTTTATTTAGGTATGATTCTATTTTTAAAGAAGAAGTGACAGAAGTTGTCAATAGTGAAATAAAAAATTTAAAAAAGATAATGGATTAGAAATGTTTATGCTATAATTAATTTGGTGATTATATGAATAATAAAGGTTTTACATTGGTAGAGTTACTTGCTACTATATCATTACTTGCTGTTTTAATGATGATAGCGGTACCTAATATTATTGGAGTTGTTAATAGAAATAAAAACAAAACATATGTTGAGGATGCTAAAAAATTAGTTGCTCTTGCTGAATATAAGGTTAGATCAGATCCAGCTAATAAGCCAACAAATAAGGATATCTTTTGTTTTTCAATGAAAACTTTAGGAGAAGCAGAATTTGATACAACCGCTCCGAATGGTGGAAAATATGATGCTGATAAGTCTTATGTAAAAGTTACAAAAGGTGAAGATAATGCCTTACAATATAGTGTAGTGTTAGCAGAAGATAAGGATGGAAAATTTATTGGTATATTGAATGAAACATTAGCTGATAATCTATATAAAGATAATGATATTGTCTCATTAATTACGTCTGGAAATGTTAGTGAATGTAGTGGGGTAAAAAAATAATATTATATTACTTGATAAATGAAAATATATGTGATAATATTTAATTATATTGAAAATAGGAGTGGTACTAATGAGTATTAAAAAACTAATGAGTATTAAAAAAAATAATAAAGGTTTTACATTAATTGAATTATTAGCAGTAATAGTTATTTTAGGAGTTTTAATGATTATAGCAGTGCCAATGGTAACAAAATACATAAAGCAAGCAAAACAAGATGCTTTTGTTGATACAGCTAAGGCATATATTAATTCAGCAAGATATGGTTACCTAAATGGTGATTATACAAATCCAGAAGACCCTAAAGGTAATTGCGATACGCTAGATTCTGGAACTGGTGGTACAATTTATATAAAATTCAGATATATTGAGGTTGACAAAACAGGTGGAAAATCATCTTTTAATAAAACAATAGAACAAGATAAAAGCTACGTTAAAATAAAATCTACGGAAAATGGTCAGTATATATATTCGGTATATATGATAGATGATGGTGGTAATGCTATAAATGAAACTGAGGAGAAAAATTTAACTAGAACAAGCGTTGTAACTAATGGAACTTCAAATATTGTTCCAGCTTCTGCATGCAAACATGATACTTACGATTACTTACCTAAACAATCATAAAAAGCAAGAACTTAGATTTTTCTAAGTTTTTCTTATGCAAAAATATAAATTTATGTTATCCTATTGATAGGAGTGATTTTATGAATGATACATTGTTAATTGGTAGCCATGTTGCCTATAAAAAAGATAGTCAAATACTAGGAAGTCTAGAAGAAGCATTAAGTTATGGTGAAACAACCTTTATGTTTTATACAGGAGCTCCTCAAAATACCATGAGAAGTCCAATTAATGAAGAACTAGTTGAAAAAGCAAAACAAAAAATGAAAGAAAATAATATAGATTATAGTAAAGTAGTAGTTCATGCCCCATATATAATTAATTTAGCTAATAACACATCAGAGGAAAAATATAATTTTTCAATTAATTTTTTGAAAGAAGAAGTATCACGTTGCGAGAAACTTGGAATTAAATATATGGTTTTACATCCAGGAAGTCATGTAGGTCTTGGAGTAGATGTTGGTATAAAAAATATCATTGATGGCTTAAATCAAATACTTGTAGACACTTCTGTTACAATTCTTTTAGAAACAATGGCAGGTAAGGGCAGTGAAATAGGTGTTAATTTTCAAGAAATAAAAAAAATAATTACTGGTGTTAAAAATAAAAAAAATATTGGTGTGTGCCTAGATACATGTCATTTAAATGATGCTGGATATGACGTTAAAAACTTTGATACGTTACTTGATTATTTTGATGAAGTAGTGGGATTAGAATTCGTAAAATGTATTCATATAAATGATAGTAAAAATGAAATGTCTTCTCATAAAGATAGACATGAAAATATTGGATTTGGAACAATTGGATTTGATAGTTTAATAAAAATAATTTACAATGAAAGACTAAAAGATATTCCTAAAATTTTAGAAACACCATATGTAGGAAAAGAATCTCCTTACAAATTAGAAATAGATATGATAAGAAATAAAACATTTGATTCCAAATTAAAAGAAAAATTAGAAAAATAAAAATTTATGGAAGCGTATAAAATAACGCTTCTTTTTTTTGTCAAATATGTGTAAATAACAAAAAAAACTTAAAAAAAGTTAATTTCTTAATTTACAAAGACTGGTAGTTAGAGTAATATATAATTAACCAGTGGTAGAAAGTGGTGGAAAGTGGGGGATTATATGTTCATGGGTGAATATCATCATAATATTGATGATAAAAACAGACTTATTATTCCTTCTAAATTCCGTGATGAATTAGGAGAAGAGTTTATTATTACTCGTGGAATCGATGCTTGTTTGTTTGTCTACTCTAAGAGTAGCTTTCAAAAAATCGTTGATAAATTAGAAACCCTACCATTTACTAAAAAAGATGCTAGAAACTTTAATCGTTTCTTCTTATCTGGTGCTGCTGCAGTAGAATTAGATAAACAAGGACGTGCAGGTATCAGTCAAACATTAACAAATTATGCTGCTTTAGATAAAGAGTGTGTTGTGATTGGTGTTGGTGATCGTCTAGAAATTTGGGCCAAAGAAAATTGGGATAATTTCTATAATTCTGCGAAAGATAATATGTCTGATATAGCTGAAAACTTATTTGATGGGGGTCTAGATTTATGAAGCATATAAGTGTTTTATTAGAAGAAGCAGTTAATGCTCTTAATTTAGACGAAAATAGTATTGTTGTTGATGCAACACTTGGTTATGCAGGACATAGTAGTGAAATTTTAAAAAGAATAAAAAGAGGAAGACTATTCGCCTTCGATCAAGATAGTGAAGCAATTAAATATAGTACTGATCGTTTAACCTCGGTTGGTACTAACTTCACTATCATTAAAAGTAATTTTGTTCATTTAAAAGAAAAATTAAATGAATTAGGTGTTGAAAAAGTTGATGCTTGTTTATTTGACCTTGGAGTATCTTCTCCACAACTAGATGAACAAGAAAGAGGCTTTAGTTATCATTTGGATGCTAAGCTTGACATGAGAATGAATCAAGAACAAGATTTTAGTGCTTATGATGTCGTTAACACCTATAGCAAAGAAGAACTTACAAAAATCTTTAATGATTATGGAGAAAGTAAGTTTTCAAGAAATATTGCTAATAAAATCATAGAGTATAGGAAAACAAAAAATATTGAAACAACTTTAGAGTTAGCAGAAATAATTAAAACAGCTGTACCTATGAAATTTAGAATAGACAAACATCCAGCAAAACAGATTTTTCAAGCTATTAGAATTGAAGTAAATCATGAACTAGATGTTATAGAACCAGCCTTAGAACAAGCTTTAAGTATGCTTAATGTTGGAGGAAGAGTTGCAGTAATTACATTTCACTCCCTAGAAGATAGAATTGTAAAACGCTATTTCAAAAATGTTAGTGAAATAGATATAAAAGTAAAAGGACTTCCAAATATACCAGAAGAGTATTTACCGGATTATAAATTAGTAGTTAATAAAGCTATACTTCCTTCAAAAGAGGAATTAGAAAATAATAAGAGAGCAAGAAGTGCAAAACTTAGAGTTATAGAAAAAATTAAATAAAAAGGGATGATTTTCATGAAAAAGAAAAAAATGAAAAAACAATTAAAGATGTCTAAAACAGAAAAATTCTTATATACTTTAGCAGTTTTTCTATTATTAGTATCTCCACTTTCTATCGTGTTTTCCAAAGCAACACTTGCAAAAATAAACTTTGAAGTTGAACAACAAAAAAAAGAAATTGAAAAACAAGAAAAAACTAATGAAAGTATTTCTATGACAATTGATGAGTTAGCGTCTCTTACAAAAATCCAAGAGGTTGCAGCAAACCAAGGATTGAGTTATAATAATAATAATATAAGAACAATTACAGAAGATAAATAATAAACGGATGTGATAAGATGAAGAGAAAGAAAAAAACTAGAAATAGTATAAAATATAGTAAGCTATTCATTTTCTCTTCTCTTTTTTTGTTTGTAGTGATGATAGGAAGAGTAATAGAGTTATCAACATCAAAAACAATTGATGGTGTGAATCTTCAAGAACTAGCTAGTAAAAGAACCAGTAAAACAGAAATATTAAAAGCAAAAAGAGGAACAATTTATTCTAGTGATAATGAAGCTTTAGCACTAAATGTTTCTTCTTATAAACTAATAGCCTATCTAGATCCAAAAAGAACTGAAAATAAAGATAATCCTCAACATGTTGTAGATAAAGAAAAAACAGCTGAGGCACTTGCACCAATTATTTCTATGGAAAAAGATGAAGTTTTAAAATATCTTAATAAAGAAGGAATTTATCAAACAGAATTTGGTAGTCATGGTAAAGGTCTTTCTGAATTAGATAAAAAGAAAATAGAAGATTTAAACTTACCAGGACTAGATTTTGTTGAAAGTTATAAAAGATATTATCCTAAGGGTCAGTTTTTATCATATACACTTGGATATGCTAAAGCAAGTAGTGATGATGAAGATGATATTTCAGGTGAGATGGGAATAGAAAAGTATTATGATAAAATCTTAAAAGGTAAAGATGGTTATGTCACATATCAAAAAGATTTAAAAGGATATAAAATAGCTGATACTAAAGAGTTAAGAGAAGATGCAATTGAAGGAAAAGATATATATTTAACAGTTGATAGTAATATTCAGTTTTTTATAGAACAAGCCCTAAATAAAGCTAAAGAAGAGTTTGGATATGAATGGTTTACAATGGTAGTAGCAGATGCTAAAACAGGGGCAATTTTAGGACTTGCTTCTTATCCATCATTTGATCCTAACTTAAGAAATATGACTAATTATTTAGACCTTACAGTAGCATCAGCGTATGAACCTGGTTCTACTATGAAAACATTTACTTATATGGCAGCTATGGAAAACGGTGTTTATAATGGAAGTGAGGCCTATAAATCAGGTACTTATGAAACAGCTGATGGAACTGTAATTGGTGACTGGAATCGTAATGGTTGGGGTATGATAAGTTATGATAAAGGTTATGCTTTATCAAGTAATGTTGGTGTTATTAACTTAATTAAAAATCATATGAATTCAGCTATGTTAAGACAATATTTTAGAAAACTTGGATTTGGTTCAAAAACAGGAATATCTTTACCAAATGAAGTAACTGGTACAATGAACTTCAAATACGAAACAGAAATTTATAATGCTGGATTTGGTCAAGGAATTACAACAACACCAATGCAAAACATTCAAGCTTTAACGCCACTTACAAGTGATGGAATGTTACTTGAACCATACATAGTTAAAAAAATTGTAAATCCAACTACTAATGAAGTAGTAATGAAAGGTAAGAAAAACGAAATAGAGCGAGTTGCTTCTTCTACAACAGTTGAAAAGATGATCCAGTTAATGGATGATACAGTTAATGGAATAGGCAATACTGGTAGTGGGTATCGTATTGATAGTCATGAACTTATAGGTAAAACTGGTACTGCTCAAATAGCGGCAGAAAATGGAAGAGGTTATTTAAATGGTAAAAATGATATAATTTCTTCTTTTGCAGGAATATATCCTAAGAGTAATCCTCAAATAATTATTTATGCTTCTGTAAAAAGACCAAGTAATGGTAGTCAAAAACCAATATCTAATGCTGTAAAAGAAGTTGTTTTGAA
This sequence comes from bacterium, assembly GCA_030531905.1. Classification (GTDB taxonomy): domain Bacteria; phylum Bacillota_I; class Bacilli_A; order RF39; family UBA660; genus UMGS995. The sequence continues at coordinate 19,871 of JAUNMG010000007.1, forward strand.
TACAGGAAAATACTTAGGAACAGAAAAACAAGCTGCTACAGATCAAGTGATTGAATATAAATTACCATCGTTTATTAATAAGAATTTAGAAAAAGTAAAAACAACTTTAACCAATAATGGTATGAATTATCAAATAATTGGGAATGGTACTAAAGTAGTTAAACAATATCCAGCTTTTAAAACAACAGTTACTAATAAGGATAAAATATATTTGATAACTAATGATAATAATTATGTAATTCCAAATGTTGTAGGTCTTTCTAGTAAAGAAGCTAAAAGTTTACTTGAAATACTTGGTGTAAAGGTAAAACTAGAAGGTAGCGGTTATGTAAAGATTCAAAGTATTTCTGAAAATACACCTATAACAGATGGTATGGAAATTGTTTTGAGTTTAGATAAAAAATTTGAAAGTTAGGTGGAAGAAATGAATAAAGATAAAAAATTGTTAATGGGAACAATAATAGGAATTTTAGTATTTATATTAATTGTTATTGTAGTTGTTATAATGAGTTTTAATACAAAAAGTAAAAATGTTAAATTAACTACAAATTACAAAGCATTAATAGGAGTAAAATTAGAATCAGATATAATATTAGTAATTAATCAAAAAGATAAAGTTTCTAATATATTATTTTTAAATAGTAAAAGTGTTTCAACTTTAGCAAATCAAAAAATAGAAGGAAAGTCATACGACAAAGCAATAGAATTAATAGTTGATAAATTAAAAAACAAAGAAGAATTTAATCACTCAAGTAATCTATATTTAATTAAATATGATAATGATTCTATATATAATAAAGTATTAGAACAATTTAATAAACAATTTGTTATTTATGGAGTAGATAAAAGTATTGTAGAACAAACTTCAAGTATCAATTTTAAATTAGATGAATTAAAAATTAGTAAAACTGATAATAATATAGATAATTTAAAGTCATTATATGATTATTCTAAAAAAAATTTAAAAAGTAGTAATTAAAATATTTGGAAGCATTTAGTAATACTATTAAATGCTTTTTTATATAGATAATTATTAAAATTTGGCTATTTTTTTAATTTAATTATTAAAATTCATAATTTTACATATAATAATAAATGTTATATTATTAAAAAAAATTTATAAATCTCTTTTGTTTTTGAAAGATTTATAATATAATTAATATAAGATAGGAGTAAAGTTATGGTAAAGATAGGTTTATGTTTATTTGGTTTTATTATTATTAGTCTATTGACATTATTTGGATTTTGTTCATTAGTAGTAGCAAAAAAATCAGATGAAAGATTATTAAATAAATAAGAAGGAGTTAAGAAATATGAAAGAAAATAAAAGTAAAAGTTTATTATTATTAGTAATTGGAATATCTTTAACTGTAGTTGCTGTTGTAGGTGTTACATATGCATGGTTTAGAGTAACTAGAAGTTCTGATACTATTAATAAAATTAAAGCAGGAAGCTTAGAAATGACATTAGATGATACTGCAACAGAAGGTATAAAATTACTAAATGAAGTTCCAAGAAGTTATTTACAAGGAATGAAGACAGAGGAATATACATTTACATTAACAAATACAGGTACAACAACAAATGATTATACAATCTATTTAGATGATGTATTAAATTTTACAAATGATGATGGAAATGAAGTAACAATAACAGATGAAAATAAGTTAGAAGATACAAAAATAAGATATATTTTATTAAAAGATGGAGAAAGTGCAGCATCAACAAAATCAAAATTATTAAGTAATGCAACAGAAAGAATCATAGATACAGGAAAGATTACAAGTAATCAAACAATAAAATATAGTATGAGAGTTTGGATAGACTCTCGTGCAGAAAACGAAGTAATGGGAAAAATGTTTAATGCAAAACTTAGAGTAGAAGCAACTCAATCAACAACAACAGTATCACCATAACTATAAAAAACTCCTATGAAAATTAAGATGAATCGTATGATTCTCTTTTTTTTGGATGTTGTAATTGCATTTTTTGGGATTTTGTGATATAATACGTACCTAGAAAGAGGGGGGGGGAAAAAAAATATTAAATGGAAAAAAAAGAAATGAAAAAAGCGCTTGTCTATACAGGTTTAGGATTGGCTATGGGACTTTCTATACCAACACTTACTACTTTTCGTTCAGGTGATAAAGAAATTATTAGAGAATATGATGAAGAAACAGATGAATATGGAGTTATTTATCATGAATCAAAAGAGGATTATGATGATCCAAGGGAAAAATATACTATTAATAGGGGTTCAACTTATGTTAGTTTTGATGAAGCAGTTACCTCAATTATTGAAGAATGTAGAAATGATGGAATGGACGATGTAGAAATTGCAATTGGATTAAGAAATATGTTTCATGAGCATAAAGAATTTATTGAGCCATATATTGATACGACTATGTCTGAAAGATTCCAGGCAAGAATGGATAAAGTTCCAGCAAAACAATTAGTTAAGAAAAAATAGTTCAAAATAAATAATATTATAAAACACCTTCGAAAGAAGATGTTTTACTATGGCTAAAAAGGACAAAAATTAAATAAAATAAATCTTGTTATAACAATAAGATATATTAGAAGTAGTTATAAGTATAGAGATAGATGCCTATTTTATAAATTACGAAACTTAGAAATTAATTTCTTGTCTATTCTTTTTTCTTTTGATATAATTGAAATGAATAAAGATAGGGGAAATAATTATGGCAAAAAAAGCATATCGAGTTAAAAAGATAAGACCAAATGAAAACTACGTGCAAAAAGAAAGAAAAAAAACAGTTAAGACTGATATAAAAAAGTCTTTTACTAGAGAGATAAGACTATTAATCTTCTCTATTTTCCTAATGGTTGTTATGACAATGGCCGGTACATATTCTATTTTTAATTCAACAGAAAAGGAAGAAGAATACAACACAATAACAGTTGGTACACTAAAAGTTGATTACTTAAAGGATAATACTAATCTGACCTTAAATGGAACAAACCAAATAAGTGATGAAGATGGTTTAAAACTAAAACCATATACTTTTAAAATAACTAATTTTGGAAGCTTTAATGCTTCATATAAAATTAGAATTGTTGACGATCAAGATATGATTAATGAAGACAAATGTCAGAATAAACTATTACCTAAATCATTTATTAAAATAAGTATTAATGAAGAAGAACCAGTATTACTTGAAAATTTAAAAAATATAGACTATACGGTGGCAACAGGTACGCTAAATCCTAAGGGAACAATTGATTATGAAATAAGAATGTGGATAGATGAAGGTAAGACAAAAAAGGATTTAACAAAACATTTTCATACAAAAGTTGTAGTTGATGATGTTAATTTAAGTACAGCAGGGTAAGATAGATGCTTTTTTGAGTATCTTTTTTCATGTACATTGACAAACAAATGTTTGTTATAGTATAATCGATATATTGAAGAAAGTAGGTATATTATTATGTATAATTATATGATTGGAAAAATAACAGAAATTGACTTTAATTCTATTACACTTGAAACTAATGGAATAGGATACTTGATATATGTAGCTAATCCATATTCATTTGTGGAAAATAATGAATATAAAGTTTATCTATATCAACAAATAAAAGAAGATGAACATTCTTTATTTGGATTCATTAATAAAGAAGAAAAAGAAATGTTTTTAAAACTTATTTCTGTTAAAGGTCTTGGTTGTAAAATGGCTCTACCAATTTTAGCAGCATCAACTCCTTCTGGAATAATTGATGCAATTGAAAGAGAAAATATTTTGTATTTAAAAAAGTTCCCTAAAATAGGTGATAAATTAGCTCGTCAAATAATACTTGATTTAAAAGGAAAATTAAACATTAGTGTTAATGAAACTTTAGAAAATGCTAATTCTAATGATGAGTTGAAAGAAGTATTAAAAGGACTAGGATATAAAGAAAAAGAATTTAAAAATATTATTGGTCAAGTTGATGCTAACTTACCTATAGAACAACAGGTTAAAGAAGCACTAAAGCTACTACTAAAATAGGAGGTTACTTAGATGGAAGAAAGTATAGTTAGAAATGTAGAAGTAGAAGATGATGGCATTTTGGATAATTCAATTAGGCCAGAAGTCTTAGATGAATATATTGGACAAAAAGATGTTAAAGAAAATATAAAAATATTTATTGAAGCAGCTAAGATTAGAAAAGAACCATTAGATCATGTTTTATTATATGGTCCTCCTGGACTTGGAAAAACAACTCTTGCTTATATTATTGCCAACGAGATGGGAACAAATATTAAAACAGCAAGTGGTCCAAGTATTGAAAAGGCAGGGGACCTTGCTGCAATTTTATCAACATTAGAAGCTGGTGATGTGTTATTTATTGATGAAATCCATAGAATTCCAAAATTTATCGAAGAGATATTATATCCAGCTATGGAAGATTTTACTTTAGATATAATTATAGGTGGTGAAGGTAGTAGTAAAAGCATAAAAATAGATTTACCACCATTTACTCTTGTAGGAGCAACAACTCGTGCAGGGGATTTGACTTCACCTTTAAGAGATCGTTTTGGTATTATCTCAAAGTTACAATTTTATACAGATGATGAATTAGAAAAAATAGTTAAAAGAACAGCACGAGTATTAAATACATCAATAGAAGATGATGCTGCAATGGAACTTGCAAAAAGAAGTAGAGGTACACCAAGAATTGCTAATAGACTCTTAAAAAGAGTTAGAGATTTTGCTTTAGTAACAGGTGATGGAACAATTACTAAAGAAATTACTAATCATGCCTTAGAGCAACTTAAAGTAGATAAATTTGGTTTAGATGATGTTGATAGACAATTATTACTAACAATAATAGAAAAATTTAATGGTGGTCCAGTTGGAGTAGAAGCAATTAGTAGCTCAATAGGTGAAGAAGTAGCGACAATAGAAGACGTTTATGAACCTTATTTATTACAAAGAGGTTTATTAAAAAGAACAAATCGTGGACGTGTTGTCACTGAATATGGATATAAGATTTTAGGAATAGATTATTCAAAAGAAAAATAATCTATTTTTTTGCAAAGAGAAAAACAACTAAAAATGTCAAAGATTTATTTACTAAAATAACAAAAAGTGTTAAGATATGTGTCAAAAGTTTTTATCTGTTAGGTAGGAAAAAGTTAAGTGACATTGTAGAGGAGTATAATAATGAAATTAGATTACAAGACAATTAAGCAATTAGAACCACAACATATTTTGCAAAAAATGTCACCAGTATTTGATGATATTTATAAAGAAATAGACTATATGGAAATGTCAAAAGAGGAGTTTTATGATTTAGTATTGAATGATATTATTGAATCTAAAGAAAAATATAATGGCGATGTTTTGTATGAAAAATATATTAGAACTAAAATAAGTTCATCTCTTACTAAAAAAATAAAAGAATATTTTATGGATCAAGAAAAAACTTATGTAATTATAAACAATTATATAAATACTCGTTTAAACTTGGGTGTTACAATTGATGATTCAATTAAAGAAATAAAAAAATTAAATAATTTTTTTAATAAATATGATTACATTTCAAATCCAGATGTACTATTAAAAATAACTCAAAATAATAAAAAAATTACGAATATGATAGAGACGATTATTGGCAAGAATAAAAGTAAAATTACACTTGATGATTTAGAAAAAGATTTTGACAATAGCACAATAGTGTTATTTGAAGTCTATTGTATGTTAAATAATATAACAATAGAGGAATTTGCAAAAGATGATATTAACTTAGATGATATTACTTTAACTGATAGTGTAAAATTATACTTAAAGGAGATATCCGCAAGGCCACTTCTTTCAGTAGAAAAAGAAAGTTAGCTAAGCAAATTTTAAATGGAAATGAGGAAGCTAGAAAAATATTTATTGAAAGTAATTTAAGGTTGGTTGTCAGTATAGCAAAAAAATATATTGGTATAGGTTTGTCCTTTTCTGATTTAATTCAAGAAGGTAATTTAGGTTTAATAACTGCTGTTGAAAAATATGATGTAAATAAAGGTTTCAAATTTTCAACATATGCAACCCATTGGATAAGACAAGCTATTACTAGAGCAATAGCAAATAAGGGAAGAAATGTAAGAGTTCCGGTACATATGTATGAAAAGCTAGGAATTTATAAAAGAACAGTTGCCAATTTAGAAACAAGATTAAATAGAAAACCAACATTAAATGAAATAGCAAACGAAATGGGATTATCAATTCCAAAAGTGGAAAAATTAGATAATCTTCAAATCGATACTATAAGTATGAATGAATTAAAAGGTTATGATAAAGATACTGAATTAGAAAGCCTCATTCCATCATCAAAAGAAAACCCCGAGGATGTAGTGATAGCAGGCACAATGCAACTTGAAGTGAGAAAGTTATTAGAAGAATGTAACTTAAAACCAAGAGAAATAGAAGTGTTGATGATGAGATTTGGATTTGACGATAAAAAACCAATGACTCTTGAAAAGATTGGAAAGAAATTTAATATATCAAGAGGATGGGTGCACCAAATTGAAAAATCAGCGTTAACGAAACTTAGATGCTCTAAAAATATAAAAAAATTTGCTGAATATATGTATAATCCAGACGAGTCATTAGAAAATATACAACTATTTAGGAAAGAATATAGGGAATCAGGAAATAAATTTAAGACATTAAAAATAACTTCAAAAGAAGAGGTGTTAACACCGAAAAATAAAAAAGAAGATAAACTAGCGTCAAGAAAACATCAAGCAATGAAAAAGTCATTATCTAATTCAAATAACAATATAAAAGAAGAAAGTGAAAAATTTGAAACAAAAGAAGATACTATAAGTAATCAAGAAAAACAAGAAGAAAAATTACCAACAAAAGAAATAAATGAAAAGCGTAGTTATTTAGCTACATTAGAAAAAGGAGAAAAAGAAAATATGGCAAGAAAATATCAAACAATATATGAATATTTAAACGATTACACAAAAGAACAAATAGATGAAATGTTAGAAAAATTATCAGACGAAGAAAAAGCATTAGTATTAGCTAGATATGGTGAAGACTTAAATAATCCGGTATTTGGAAAACTTAGTAAGCAACAAAGAGATAGGTTTTATGGAGCTCTAGTTCCTAAAATGAAAAAACTATTATCTAATTCAAATAACAATATAAAAGAAAAAAGTGAAAAAATTGAACCAAAAGAAGATACTATAAGTAATCAAGAAAAGCAAGAAGAAAAATTACCAACAAAAGAAAATAGTCCTGTAAAAACAAATGTAGAAACTATTACGAAAAGTGATTATATTGAGATGTTAGAATTACTGAAAACACCAATATTTAATAAAATGAAAGATGTATTAACTATTAAAGAAACAGTAATTATTTCTTTAAAATTTGGGTATATAGATGAAAAATATTTTTCTGATAAAGCAATTGCTGAATTTTTGGGAATAGAACAAAATGAAGTTATAGAAATATCGAAAAAAGCATTACTATTGTATAAAGAAAATATAAATAAATTTATTGATCATGCGATAGAAGTAATAACAGAAAATCCTTCAAAATTAATTAAAACAAATCAAAATAAATCAAAACAATCTAGGATATTAAAAGGATAATAAAAGATTAAGTCATGTTTTAAAATAAATGATAAAGATTATATAAATAAAACTAAATAACCAATCAGCATTACTTAGAAAAAGGAGAAAAAGAAAATATGGCAGGAAAATATCAAACAATATATGAATATTTAAACGATTACACAAAAGAACAAATAGATGAAATGTTAGAAAAATTATCAGACGAAGAAAAAGCATTAGTATTAGCTAGATATGGTGAAGACTTAAATAATCCGGTATTTGGAAAACTTAGTAAGCAACAAAGAGATAGGTTTTATGGAGCTCTAGTTCCTAAAATGAAAAAACTATTATCTAATTCAAATAACAATATAAAAGAAAAAAGTGAAAAAATTGAACCAAAAGAAGATACTATAAGTAATCAAGAAAAGCAAGAAGAAAAATTACCAACAAAAGAAAATAGTCCTGTAAAAACAAATGTAGAAACTATTACGAAAAGTGATTATATTGAGATGTTAGAATTACTGAAAACACCAATATTTAATAAAATGAAAGATGTATTAACTATTAAAGAAACAGTAATTATTTCTTTAAAATTTGGGTATATAGATGAAAAATATTTTTCTAATAAAGCAATTGCTGAATTTTTAGGAATAGAACAAAATGAAGTTATAGAGATATTGAAAAAAGCATTACTATTGTATAAAGAAAATTACAAAGAAACTAATAGTAATGAAAAAACTATACATGATGATTTTAATAATTTAAAAGAATTAGCAGAAAATTTTCCTGATAATGATAAAATTCAAAAAAAATTAATAGTAATAAGTAAACAGATAACTGAATATATAAAAGAAAAAAATTATGAGGAAGCAGAGAGAATAGCAAAAAAATTTCCAAACAATGAGGTGATACAAGGACAATTAATTACCATATATATGAAACAAGAAGAATATGATGAAGCAATTGAAATAGCAAAAAAATTTCCAAACAATGAGGTAATACAGGGACAATTATTAAATATCCGATTCTGTATTAATGATTCAAAAGAATTTCCTACTGAAATAAAAAATATAAGAAGTAAACTATCCTTAGGAAAAGTATCTTATATGGACATAGAAACTTTAGATAACAATAAAGATAAAATTTCTGCCAATGATTATATATTAATTAAACTTGCTATATATGACAAAATGGGATATAAAAAACAAGCAACTAGTATTTTAAAAGATGATACTATGCTTGATGCTGATATTAAGAAAAAATTAACTTCATATTTAGAAAAGAAAAGAGCAATTTTTGATTTAAAAAAGTGGGATATTTTAATTGGTTGGTCTAGTGATTTAGATGAATATCAGAAAAATGAAAAAGAACAAGAATTGAATAAAAGTAGTGAACAGGAAAATTACAAAGAAGCTAATAGTAATGAAAAAACTGTTCATGATGATTCTAATATCACACATACTACAAGTAAATCTTCACCCTTACAGGCAAATAAAACAAAAACTAACCAGATACCGGTTAGTCTAAAAAATGTAAGTAAAATATCAAATTCTCCATATTCTATAAAAAAATTATCTCAGAAAAAGCAGATTAGTACTACTAATAATAGTAGTAAAGATACAATTTATGATCATTTAAGTTACGACTATAAAGAAAAAGTTTTTGAATTAAAAGTACAATATTATGCTGATATGGGAGTATCTGATACAAGAGAATCTGCAATATATAAATATGATAGATTAGAAGATATTCTTGTATCTAAACCTAATCAAAATAATTTGGAGTTACTATTACTTATGCTTGTTGGTGATATGAATATTAATATAGAAAAAGAATATCCTAAGGAGTATCCTAAAATATTACAAAGAATAAAAGATAAGAAGACAGAGTGTAGAAATAGTGAAAATAATTAAACCGATATTTAATATCGGTTATTTCTTTGAAAAAAGGACAAATATATGTTATAATTTACTAGATTTAAAAAGTGAGATGATTATATGGAAAAAAGCTTGTTTAAAGGAAGTAAAAGTTTAAAAGAAAAGAAAAAAATAATAATGAAAAAACTGGAAGAATGTATTAATATAAATGATAGTATACTAGAAAAAGGAATTAAAACATTAAACTCTATTGATGAAACTGATACTAGATTTAATTGTTTATTGAATAAGATTGATAGATGTGTAGATAAAAGAAAAAGTAGTCCTGTAAAAATGAAGTTTTTATTAGTGACTACAATAATATATAAAGATTATTTAAAAGAATACTCAAATGAATCTATTCTTACTCTTGCATCTACTGCTTTTTCTTCAGCAAGTTATGAAGATATTGAACTTCATCTAGGAGATTTTGTCCCAAAATATAATGATAAATTTTTGAAAGAAATTTATAAAAGACAAAAAGACTTTGAGAGTATTTTATATGATTTAACCGCTATGGATATGATTTATGATAATCTTCTAGATAAATCAAGAATAAGTAGGGAAGAAAAGAATAATATGTTACTTAAAATATATAAGGCAATGTCAAACAAAGAGGTTTTTGGTATAGAAAATAAGATATATGAAAATACATGTAACAATATGGAACAATATGAAACTAAAAAGATGAGGAGATAATTAGTTATGAAAACAGAAGATTTTGATTATAATTTACCAGAAGAATTAATTGCACAAACACCTTTAAAACAAAGAGATTCTTCTAGACTTATGGTGCTAGATAAAAATAGTGGCTCCATAGAACATAAACATTTTACTGATATAATAGATTATTTAGAAGCAGGTGATACTTTGGTTTTAAATAATACTAAAGTTTTACCAGCAAGACTTATTGGGGAAAAGAAAGAAACAAAAGCAGTGATTGAAATTCTTTTACTTAAAAATATTGAAAATGATGATTGGGAATGTTTGGCTAAACCAGCAAGAAGAATCAAAGTAGGAACAGTTGTAAGTTTTGGAAATGGACTTTTAAAAGCAAAATGTATAAAAGAACTTGATGATGGAATTAGACATTTTACCCTAATTTATGATGGTATTTTATATGAAATTCTTGATAAATTAGGAACGATGCCATTACCACCATATATTCATGAAAAACTAGAAGATCAGTCTCGATACCAAACAGTTTATGCCAAAGAAGTTGGCAGTGCTGCTGCACCAACTGCTGGACTTCACTTCACTAAAGAGTTACTAAAAAAAATAGAAGATAAAAAAATAAATATTTGCTATGTAACATTACATGTTGGTCTTGGAACATTTAGACCTGTAAGTGTTTCTAATGTTAAGGATCACAAGATGCACAGTGAGTATTATCATATGAGTAAAGAAGTAGCTGAAACACTTAAACAAACTAAGAAGAATAAAAAACGTATTATAAGTGTTGGAACTACAAGTACAAGAGTTTTGGAAACAGTTATTACCAAATATAATGATTTTTGTGAATGTAGTGGATTTACTGATATCTTTATTTATCCAGGATATAAATTTGGAGCGGTTGATGCATTAATTACTAATTTCCACCTACCAAAGTCAACTCTTGTTATGCTAGTTTCAGCTTTAGCAGGAAAAGAACATATTCTAAATGCTTACAATATAGCAGTAAAAGAAAAATATAGATTCTTCTCATTTGGTGATGCAATGTTTATAAAATAAGGGAGAGGATACTTTTGATAAAACAAGAAGATATTTTAAAAGTATTTTATGAAGAGATAGTTCCTGTAGCAAGTTCTACTGGTAATTTGAAAATTGATGGTATTAACTATAATATTTCGTTTAACACTAGAATTTTGAATAACAATATAAATAATATTAATAGCGATTTACCACTTCTTATGATTTCTGATGTAGATAACTTTAATAATAAATTAGCTCTTTATATAAATGAAACTATTAAGGTATTTGATGATAGAAGATTTGATTATGCTAAAGAAATGTTTTGTGGTAATAAAGTGGAAGACCAAATAAAATTTTTGATGATGGTTTTATTTTCAAATGCTAGAGAAGAAGATTTTAGAAATCCTATTTCCTATCTAGATATGGAACTTGATTTTCTAAAAAATCGTGATTTAGTTGATAAGTATTATGATTATACTAAAATTGCTTCAGTAGAAGAACTTGACTCCGATATTGAAATTTGTTTTCAAAGACAAAATCCAAATTTAGAAACTCCATATGTTTTTTCTTCTAGAATTGCAAAAAAGACAGATGGCAAAAGGGAATACTTTGATTTACCTAATATAAGTTATGGTGTTTCAGATGATATTGTCTATATTTACACTATTCAGGGTAAGAAGAAAAATATAGAAGATAAATTTAGTAAGAAGATTAATAGAGCATTATATAAAATTAATAGTGGTGTTGAACCAAATGACGAATACCTTGAATACAAGAATAGTGAAAAGAAAGGTTTTTATCCAGAAAATATTATTGATGTAACACATTCCAGTGTTGTAGCTTTAACCATCTTTTTAGCGGCCCTTAATAATGAGAAATATAAAGAATTAACAGTTGTTGATTATTTGCCTATTAGATATATGTCAAAAACTAAGACCTTAACTAATAAATATTTACACAAAACTGATAGTAAAAATTTTTCATCAATTGAGAAAAGTGTAGAAAAAGAGTAAGAGTATAATCAAAATAATATAACTAATAAATTTATTAGGACTTTTGAAAGAGTTAATTATCATTTAGATAACATGGATGTAGTTGCATATCCATTAGAGTTAGATAATTCCATGCATATAAAATTACATGATGCTAATAGTAAGGAAGATAATTTAGTAAATAAGATATATAATGCAGTTAGTAATAAAGAAAAAGAAAGTAGGAAAGTATAATGAAAATTAAATATAACTTAATAAAAGAAGAAAGAGATACTAAAGCAAGATTAGGAAAATTAGAAACAAACTATGGTGTTTGTGATACTCCTATGTTTATGCCTGTTGGAACTAGAGCAACAGTAAAGGGATTAACAGTTGAACAAGTAAAATCATGTGGTGCGGGAATTATTTTGTCAAATACATATCATCTATGGTTAAGACCAGGAGAAGATGTAGTTGAACATGCTGGAGGACTTCATAAATTTATGAACTATGATGGACCAATTCTAACTGATAGTGGTGGCTTTCAAGTTTTTTCTCTAGCTAAAAACAAAGAAAAAGATATTACAGAAGAAGGAGTTCATTTTAAAAGTCATATCGACGGTAAAAATCTTTTCTTAACCCCTGAAAAATCAATTCAAATTCAAAATAAACTAGATAGTGATATTGCCATGAGTTTTGATGAATGTCCACCAGCTAGTGCTTCACATGAATATTTAAAAAATAGTATTGAAAGAACCCTAAGATGGGCAGAACGTGGTAAAAAGGTTCATTCAAATCCTAATCAGGCTTTATTTGGTATTGTACAAGGTGGAGCATATGAAGATTTAAGAAAATTTTCTGCTACTGAAACTGTAAAACTAGATTTTGATGGTTACAGCATTGGTGGTGTTGCAAACGATGGAGAATCAAAAGAAGACATGTATAAGGCAATTGATTACTCTATACCATATTTACCAAAAGATAAAGTTAGATATTTAATGGGGGTAGGTGAACCTTTAGATATTATTGAAGGAGTTGAACGTGGAGTAGATATTTTTGATTGCGTTTTACCAACAAGAATTGCTAGACACGGACAAGCCTTTACAAAGTATGGAAAAATTAATTTAAATAATGCTAAATTCATTGAAGATTTTACTCCAATAGATGAGACTTGTGATTGTTATACTTGTAAAAATTATACAAAATCATATATAAGACATTTAATATCTACAAAGGAAACTTTAGGTGGAAGTTTACTTTCGATTCATAATATTAGATTTCTAATTAGATTAACAGAAGAATTAAGACAAGCTATAAAAGATGATAAATTCTTAGCTTACAAACAAGAATTTATTGAAAATTATACATCAAACAAAAAATAGAACAACTACATAAAAATTATTTGCAAACCTCTTTAACTTTATGCTATAATAAAGATGTCTGAAAGATGCGAAACTGGTAACTTATAAAACCGACTAATTTGACGATACGGGAGTTCGGATCTATTACTGGTGTTGAATATCTGTATTTATACAGAGATCCTAAAGGTAATGTATGGACACCCACCTGTACATATGCAGGTTTTATCGTCTACTAAGCCGCTCTTTTGGATTTTTTTGTTTGTATAAAATTTCTATATATGTTATAATAACTCTTGCTGAGGTGATGACAATGTTAATAATGCCTATATTAAACACTAATAAAAATGGTGATACTAAGATATATAATGTTGAAGTAAAATTAAAAAATGCATCAAAGGTAAGAGAAAATACATTAGTAAACGGAATTGTTGATTCAAATGTAGTAGTTGGAAATTCATCATTTAATGATTCTATCTATAACACTAAAAATAAAGAAAATAACGTAATTGTTAATTTTATTAGAAATCATCATTATCGTGATAAAAATAGATTTTTAGTTACAACAAGGAAACATTCTGATAATAATTATTATGATTTGTATAGTGTTGAAATGCCACCTAAAAAGGTAACAACAGGATTAGATAATTTATATGGACAAGCCATTCTTGATATGCAGAAAGAAATACCTAATATAAAAAAGGGAAGATACATATCATTAGAAAAATTAGGTTCTGTAGATCATATAAGTGACGAAAGATTAAAAAAACTAAAGTATGTTGTTGAAAATTCAGCAGATGAATCTAATCTAGAACACCTATTATTGGCAAATAATTTAGGAGATTTAAGTTCAACCCTTGAATTTATTAGATTGTTTGATTTTACAATTTTAGATGAAGCTACTATTTCAGAAAAACAGATAGTAGATTTACTTAAATCATTTGATATTATTTCAACTAGAGATAGTAAAAGTTTAGAAAGATACTATAAAATTGCAATTGAAAATAAGAATGCTTATAAAAAATTAAGTGTATTGAGTAGGATACTTACTAGTAAACCAATTAATTTAATTCAAAGAAATCATAATAATAAAGTTCTTATTAAAACTCAGGATAAAAGTTCAGGTAACATGGAATGAAAGAAAAAGAGTTAAATCAATTTTCTAGATTGGAATTATTAATTGGTTGTGAAAATGTAGAACTTCTAAAAAATAAGAGTGTGTTGATAGTTGGTCTTGGTGGAGTTGGAGGATTTGTTACAGAATCACTAGCAAGAAGTGGTATTGGTAATATTTCAATAGTTGATTATGATACAGTTGATATTACTAATATAAACAGACAGATAATTGCTCTTCATTCAACTCTTGGAAAAAAGAAAACAGAACTTTTTGAAAAGAGAATTTTGGATATTAATCCTAATTGTAATGTTACAGTATATGATACCTTTCTAGATGAGAATAATTTTTCTAGTATAGTAAATGATAAGTATGATTTTGTTATTGACTGTTGTGATAGTGTTCCTACAAAAAAATTGTTATTATTTGAAACTTACAAAAGAAAAATCCCTTTTATATCATCTATGGGTACAGCTAATAAAATGAATCCAAATTTATTAAAAATAGTAGATATAAAAGAGACTATAAATGATCCTCTTGCTAGAATAATACGAAAATATGTAAAAGATATAAATATAAAAGAGAGTGTAATGGTTCTATCTTCAAGTGAACTTCCTAAAAAAAACGGTGTTAATTTAGGATCGAATTCATTTGTTCCAGCTAGTGCCGGACTATTAATATCCAGCTACGTAATCAATAATTTGATAAAATAATTGACATGATTTACATTTTAATGTTAATTATTTTTTTTTTGACTATTGCTATTGATATAATTTATGGTTATAATTATATCGTAGGATGGAGGAATAAAGAATGAAAGAAGTAAAGAAAAAAAATAGTGCCTTAATAGTTGCAATTGTTTTAACGTTAGTATTAGTTGCAGGGGCAAGTTATGCATGGTTAAGATTAACTAAGACATCAACAGTTATTAATAAGATTAAAGCAGGAAGTTTGGAAATGATATTAGATGATGAAGCATCAACAGGTATTAAATTATTAAATACTGTACCAATGAGTTATCGTCAAGGAATGGCTGCTACTGATAATGAGTATACATTTACATTAGAAAATAAGGGTACAACAGATAATAATTTTACAATTTATTTAAATGATATTAATACTTATACAACAGATAATGGAGACCAAGAAACAATTGCTAGTGGTCAAAAATTAGGTGATAATCACATTAGATTTATTTTATTAAAAGATGGAGAAGAAGCAATTGCTAGTAATTCTAAATTACTATCTCAAGATCCAGGTAGAGCAATTGATACTGGTGTAATTAAAAGTGGTCAAAAAATCAATTATAAATTAAAATTATGGATTGATTCTAAAGCTGGAGATAATAGTACTGAATCAGAAATAATGGGTAAAAAATTTAATGCTGGTTTAACAGTTGAGGCTTCTCAAGTTATTGGAGGATAAATTAAAAAATCGTTTTTATTAAAACGATTTTTTTATATGTAAAATATTGGTTTGTTGGTAGTGGTATTATAATTACTATTGCTTGAATCTATTTCAATATTACTACTTGTAGTATTTTTTGTATTATTATCACTGCTGCCACCATCTTTAATGGCATCAGCTATTTTAAACATTGTTTTAGCGTTACTTATAATTGGCTTAATTTGATAAACTAAAGGAATTGCTTGGTTTATAATTCCTAATCCTTTTTGAGTGTTAGATAAAATATTTCCCCAATTTATTCCTCCAGCGATTCCTCTTGCAGCAGAAGCACCACCAAATAATCTTGAAATTAAGCTTGGCCTATATAAACTTTGATATATAAATGGATTATTATACATATTAGACACCTCTATTACAATATATGTATATCTTAACTAGATTGTTAAATAAAATTATTGTTTGATTATTTTATTTATGGTATACTTAATTTAGATAATAAGGAAAAGAATAGGGAGGAAAAGTTATGGAAACAATGATGAAACCATTTATTTTTGTATATCATGTAGTTAGTAAGATATTAAGTTTTCCTTCCAATCTATTAAAAAAATCAAAATTTTCTGTAGAGGAAAAGATAGAAACAGGAATTTTAGCAAAAGAAAAACAGAATAATATAATAGAAAGTAATAATATTACTAGTGATAGTCAAAACCAAGTGGATAATAATTTTTCAGGTATTGGTAAAAAAAAGAGAACGATTAAACCGCTGATTTCTTATAAATATGTGATTATAAATTCAAATAATAAAAAGATAAAAGGAACATTTGATGCTGAAAGTGAAAGTGATGTTAGAGCGTTTTTGAGTAATGAAGGATATCAAATAGTAAGTGTTGATGTTTGTAAGCCATATGACATTGAAATAGGCGGAAATGGCAAAATAAAATCTTCTTCTCTAGCATTTGCACTTACTCAGTTATCTACCTATATTAAAGCAGGTATCACTTTGGTTGATTCTATGAGAATTTTAGCAAAACAAACGACAAGACGAAATGAAAAAAAAGCTTATGAAAGAATTATTTATGATTTATTAAAGGGAGAGGATTTTTCTACAGCTTTGGAAAAACAAGATAAGAAATTTCCTAAATTATTAGTTAATATGGTAAGAACTGCTGAAATGACTGGGGATTTACCAACTATATTGGATGATATGGCAGATTATTATAAATCAATAGATCAAACAAAAAGACAGATGATAAGTGCTTTAACTTATCCAGCAGTAGTTTTATGTTTAGCAATAGGTGTATTGATATTTATGCTTATGTATTTAGTACCTCAATTCGTTGAACTTTTTGAAAGTCAAGATGCAACACTTCCAGCTATTACTTTATTTATAATTTCAGCTAGTAACTTCTTAAAGGCAAACTATATATGGTTATTTGTATCGATTATAGTTGTTATAGTTTTACTTTTCTATTTATATAAAAATGTTGTTAGCTTTAGAACAGCAATTCAAACAATTCTAATGAAATTACCAGTAGTCGGAAATATTATTATATATAATGAAGTTGCAACTTTTACAAAGACTTTTGCTTCACTATTAAATCATGGTGTATTTATAACAGATAGTATGGAAATACTTTCAAAAATTACAAACAATGAGATTTATAAAAGGATAATTAATAAGACAATTAGTAATTTAGGAAAAGGTGAGTCAATATCTGTCTCTTTTAAAGGAGAATGGGCTTTTCCTGTAATAGCATATGAAATGCTTGTTACAGGAGAAAATACAGGACAACTTGGTTTGATGATGGAAAAAGTTGCTGATCACTTTCAAAATTTACACAAAAATTTAGTTACACAATTAAAAAGTCTAATAGAACCAATAATGATAATTATACTTGCGATTATAGTTGGAATAATTTTAATATCAATTATTTATCCGATGTTTGATATTTATGGAAAAATTCAGTAGGTGAGGTTAATGGAGTTAACATATATTTTGTTGTTTTTTATATTAGGTACGTATATGGGATCGTTTTATACTGTAGTTGGTTTAAGATTACCTAAGAAAGAAGATTTTATATTTTCAAGATCAAGATGTGATCAGTGTAAACATCAATTATCATTAATTGAAATGGTTCCTATACTTTCGTACTTTCTATTAAAAAAGAAATGTAGATATTGTGATAGTAAAATTAGTCCTCTTTCTACTTATATAGAATTATTTACAGGTGTTTTATTTGCAGTATCATATTATAGTTTTTCGTTTTCATATGAATTATTAATAGCTTTAGGTATAATTTCTATGTTGATGATTATTGTAGTTTCAGATTTAACATATCTTATAATTCCTAATGAAGTATTAGTTTTTTTCTCTATTTATTTCATTATTATTCAATTTTTATCTTTAGGGTTAAAAAATACTATAATACATATATTAACAGGATTATTCTTATTTATTTTAATGTATTTGATTATGATATTAGGAAATCATGCTTTTAAAAAAGAAAGTATGGGTGGGGGAGATGTCAAATTAATGTTTCTTTTTGGATTAGTATTAGATCCACTACTTGGGGCATTAACTATATTCTTAGGAAGCTTTTTTGCTTTACCTATATCATTATTTCTATACTTTACAAACAAAGAAAAAATAATCCCATTTGGTCCCTTTCTAGTTATGGCTTTAGCTTTTATCTATTTTACTAAAATAGACTCTAGTATGATAATTAATTGGTTTAAATTTTAAGAAAGTATTACTTTCTTTTTTTCTTATTTTAGTTTATTATATAGAAAAGGTGAAGTTTATGAAAAAAAATTTAACAATATTACCAGCTGATACTTATACAGTTATTAATAAGACTGTATTAAGTAGTAATGATAGAAAAATTATTACAATGTTATACCAACCAATCATAGGTTATACTGCATCTAGTCTTTATTTTAGTCTAATAGATGATTTAGATAAATTAGAACTAATTAGTGATGATTTAACACACCATCACTTGATGGCAAATATGCAACTTAAACTAGATAAAATTGTAGAGGCTCGTGAAAAATTAGAGGCCATTGGACTTTTAAAAACATATTTAAGAAAAGATAGTATTAACCACTATGTATATTTAATTTATTCACCATTATCAGCAAATGAAATATTTAATCATCCTATCCTAAATATAGTTTTATATAATAATCTTGGTAAAATAGAGTACGATAAATTATTAAACTATTTTAAAATTCCTAGAATTAACTTAAAAGATTACGAGGACATTACAGTAAACTTTGATGATGTATTTTCACCTATTCCTGGTAAAAGTAATATTGTTAATGAAGATATTATAAAGAAGGATACAAATAGCTTAATTTTAAATGAATGTATTGATTTTGATTTATTAATATCATCTATACCAACAGAAATGATAAATAGTAGATGTTTTTCATCTGATATTAAAGAATTAATTAACTCTTTAGCATTTACATATAATATTGATGATCAAACAATGATAAGTTTAGTTAGGGATTCAATTAATGAAAAGGGATTAATAGATAAAACAATCTTAAGAAAATCATGTCGTAATTATTATCAATTTGAGGAAGGTGGTAGACTACCAACTTTAGTTTATAATAAACAACCTGATTATTTAAAGAAACCTGAAGGTGATATGAGTAAATGGGCTAGAATGGTTTATACTTTTGAAAATATCTCTCCATATGATTTTCTAAAGGCTAAATATAAAGGCGTTGAACCAACATCTAGAGATTTAAAATTAGTAGAGAATTTATTAATTGATCAAAAACTTCAGCCAGGGGTAGTCAATGTTTTACTAGCCTACGTTTTAAAAATAAACAACCAAAAATTGAATAGAAATTATATTGAAACAATTGTTGGACAGTGGAAAAGACTTAATGTCGAAACCGTAGAAGATGCAATGAATATAACATTAAAGGAACACAAGAAATTAAAGAAGATTATGTCTAAAGATCAAAAAGTAAAACTAAAAAAGGAAAATAAAGAATCATTACCAGCGTGGTTTGATAAAGATATTGATAAAATTAATCCAACAGATGATGAAAAGTTAGAATTAGATAATATATTAAAAGAACTTGTATAATTTCCTTATTTATGGTATAATATGCCCAATTAAAGGGGTAGGTTATTATGAATAAAGAAATAAAAGAAAGATTAAAATCCATTATATTTATATTGGTATTCTTAAGTATTACTACTTGGTACTGGTATGGTCCAAGAGAAGAATTAGCAAATCTTGCTGCAAACGTTTATAAATACAATAGAGAAGTTTCTATACTATCTAGTGATAAAATAAAGTTAAATAATAACTATGAATTTAAGATTCAAAATAAAACAAATAAAATTCAAAACTATGAATTAATTTTAAACAATGACTACTTTAAACAAAGAAAAACTAATTGTAAATTATTGTCAAATAATTATCTAAAATATCAATTAAATAGTGGAAGTTCTAACATTGAAGAAAGAAATTTAAGTACAGATAGTGTAATCTATAGAGGTGTGCTTAATCCAAATGAAATAAAGGATTTTTCAATAACAATAAAATTAGATAAAGAGAATCTTAATCAAGATGATTGCTTTTATCCAGTAATAAAAACTAGTACTTACAATAAAATATAAATTCTTGTAATTTATATTTTATTATGATATGATTTACTAGTCTAATAAATAAGCTTAGGTGAAGAAAAATGTTTAAAGAAATTTATGAAAAAGAATTTATGTATATAATAAAAGATATATTAAATAATGATGAATTTTTGAAAACAAAAGAAAAAGTTCATCATGGTATAACTAGATATGATCATTTAATGAGAGTATCGTATTATTCTTTTTTGATATCAAAGTTTATGAAACTAAATTACAAAGAGACAACAAGGGCTGCTCTTTTACATGATTTTTTTATAGATGAAACTAAGGATGATAACAAAATACAAGCCTTACAAAGACATCCGATGTATGCTTTGGAAAATGCAAAAAAATACTATGATTTAACTTCCTTACAAGAAGATATTATTAAAACACACATGTTTCCTGTAACCTTTGAACCTCCTAAATATCTAGAAAGTTGGATAGTTGATTTAGTGGATGATTTTGCAGGTGTTTATGAGCAATATAAAAGTAGCTGTAAACAGTTAAAAGCTGCATCTACATTTTTACTAATATTTATCGTTAATTTTATTCAAAAGTAATTGTTATCAGATAAATTCTGATACTTATGTCTTCGTAGCTCAGTAGGATAGAGCAATCGCCTCCTAAGCGATAGGTCGGCAGTTCGATTCTGCCCGAGGACACCAATGGCGAATCTGTTCGAACTATTCGAACTTTAAATATATGAATCAATCAGAAATGATTGATTTTTTCGTTTTTTGAAAAAATCATAGAAAGGATTTGTCTATGATAAATATTATTAAAGAAGAAATTGAAATTGAAGAATCTTTAGAATCGAGGTTAAGAGTAATATGTGATTTTTGTAATACTACTCCAACAATAATAAATGGAAGTATTAGAAGAATTGATAAAACTAATTTAACTTATATTGAGCCACATAGAATATATATTAAAAACAATTTATATCTAGCATTTAATTATTCTAGTGAAATATATGTTAATAATTTAGGTAAAAAAATTAAATTATCAGAACTTGAAGATTATATAAAACAAGCATAGGTCTTGACTTTTGAAATAAAAACTATTATTATAAATAACCAATAAATGACAAGCAGTATCCGTCTTTTATTAGAAAGCGAGGTACATCTATGGTCAAATACACAATTCATTTAAATAAAATTTATAATAGAAATATAAGAGGAGTCAAGAGTATTACTTGTTAATGCTTTTGTCTCCTCTTTTTTCGTAGAAAAAGGAGTGATAAAGTTATGAATGAAGAAAAGAAAATCGCAGGACTTTATATTCGTGTAAGTACCGAAGATCAAGCAAGAGAAGGATTTAGTTTACCAGAACAAGAAAAACGTTTAAGAGCCATGTGTGAGTTTAAAGGATACGAAGTATATAATGTATATGAAGAACGTGGAATAAGTGCTAAAACTGGTAATTATAGACCTAAATTTGAAGAACTATTACAAGATATAAGAGATAAAAAAGTAAATACTATTGTAGTATTAAAATTAGATAGATTAACTCGTTCAGTTGCAGACTGGGAAAAGATTCTTACTTTCCTAGAAGAAAATGATGCATATTTAGATTGTGCTAATGATGATATAAATACAACAAATGCTAATGGTAAAATGATTTCAAGAATACTTACTTCAGTTTCACAACAAGAAATTGAAAGAACAAGTGAAAGAACTAAAATAGGACTAGCTGGAGCAATTAAAGTTGGTCATATTCCTCATCAAGCACCTTTAGGATATAAACACGAAGACAAGAAGTTAGTAATTGATTATGCTACAAAAGATGTAGCCATAAGAATATTTAATATGTATCATGAGGGAATGTCTTATCAAACTATTAGTAATATTTTAAATGAAGAAAAAGTATTAGATAAAACTAATTGGAGAGATTCAACTATATTTCATATATTGACAAATGAAATATATAAAGGAGATTTTGTTCATGGTAAAAGAACTAAAAAGCCTACTTATTATAACGATGTAGTTGAACCTTTGGTTACAAAAGAGTTTTGGGAAGAATGCCAAGTTCAAAAGAAAAAGAATCAGAGAAGTTTTCAAAGAAAATTAACTTATCTATTTATGCAAAAATTAAAATGTCCAAAATGTAAAAGAATATTAGGTGGTAAAGCAACTACTAAAAAGAATAATAACTCTTATTACTATTATTATTGTAATGATTGTAAGATTACTTATAAAGAAAATGAAATAGAAAAAATAATTGATGAATATATGGATTCAATTGTTGAGTATGATTCAATAGTAAATCAATTTTTCTTACCTATGATAAAACAAAAAATTGAAAATCCAACGGAAGAATTACAAAAGGAATTAAAGAATCAAAAATCTAAATTTGAAAGAATTAAAGAAGCATATATCAACGAAGTATTTACTTTGAAAGAATATAATGAAGAACGAAAGAAAGTTGAAAAAGTAATTGAAGATATAGAAGATAAATTAAATACTAGTGAGGTATGTGAAAAGTTAAAATTTACTCCTAATGATATTTTAGTTAAAAGAGATATAGACTTTATCAACTCTATCAAATACCCAGAAAAATATAAAAGTAAAACTAAATTTTGGAATGAATATACTCGTGAAGAAAAAGCAGAATTATTAACTAAATATGTTGAAGAAATAGAACTAACTGATAAATATGGATTTCTAAATGTAGATTATATAAAATTTAGAGAAAGTGTTGCTAATGTATCAAATGAATTATATTTTAACGGATATTATGATAGATATATTCCATCAATATTTGGTAATATTTATGGTCAAATTAGATTTAGTGAATATCTACCTGAAAAAGAAGTTGGAGAACAAATAATGAGATTAAGACAATTCTATGATGTTGGTTATTACGAAGCAACTTATAATGTTAAAAATCAAGTATTCTACTTCAACTTTGTAAAAGATAATAAAGCATTAGTAAGAGTATTTCCACTAGAAGATTATAGAAAGATAGATCCTGATATGAAAATGGAAACATATAATCTTGGAGTATTGTATGTTAAGGAAGATGATGGAACATTACTAGCAAATGAAGATGATGTATTTAAATACATTCCAGCTGAATGTGATTGTAATGTTGTTTATAGTAAGGAACCAATATTCGTAGAAACTAAACCTGTTCTTCACTATAAAATGTGGGGCACGTTTTGTTACGAAGTAATGAAAGTGGCGATAACATATTATAAAACGGATTCTAAGGAGTCCTTAGCCCACTGGTAATTTTGGCTCTGCCAAAATACCTAGGGGGTTATACATTTTGGATAGACCTAAAATGAACTATAAAAGAGAGGTAGTAAATTGTATGAAAAAAGAATTTTATAATATTAAATATGGTAAATGTAATTTATTAGATAAGGAGAATAAATTGTATTTAGTATATGCTGAAAAATGTGATTTACATTATATAGTTTGTACTTATATTGATGATATGGGTACTATGATGGGACAAGAGTTTTTTGAAACTTTAAAAGAAGCAAAAGAATATTTTGATGAAAATAAAGAAGTGTGATTTTTATGGAACTTGTATATTCACTACATCTTGGTAGTGATAAAAATAAAAAGAATTCAGTAAGAGCAAGTGCTAAAAATAATGTAAGTGGAACTACTTCTAAAAGTAATAATGCTATACAAAATGCTAAACAATTATCAAGAGTTGATAAACATAATTATAGAAAATATGATAATAATCAAGAGGATATTTGTATCGTAAGAGGAACTAATTCACTCTATGAAGATGTTAAACAATTATATTTAGATTTATTTGAAGAATCTAAAATTAAGTATAATGAAAAACAAAGAGAAACAAGAAAGATAAATGATTATTTCTCTCATATATCAGATAATGCTAAAAATGATTTAGCTTGTGAACTAATTATTGAACTTGGAAATAAAAAATATTGGGATACAAAAGATATGGATTTTAAAAAGAAAATGACTAATGTATATAAAAAACAAGTTGAAGATTTAGAAATGCTAGTTCCTAATTTTAAAATAGCAAGTGCAATTATTCATTATGATGAAACAAGTCCACATATGCATATTGTAGGTGTTCCTATTAAAGAAAAAAATAAATATGGTATGGAATTACAAGTTGGTAAATCTGATGTATTTACAAAGGATTCTTTAAAAGTGTTACAAGATAAAATGAGAACGCTTTGTATTGAAGAATTTAATAAAGAATATGGATTAGATAATATTCTTAAGAAGAAACGTAAAGGAAGAAATAATGACTTTCTTGTTAGTGAAATGGATAACTATAGTGAAATGCAAGAAGCAATAGAAAAACACCAAATGAATTTAGAAAAAGCAAATGAAAGTTCAAAAGATTTAGATAAAAATACAAATGAAATAAAAGATATTGTTAATGATTTAAAGAATGTTCCTTTAACCAAAAATAGTTACATATTAAAACAAGAAGATAAGGATAAATTAGTAGAATATTTAGATAAAGTTGATAAAACAAATAATGACTATAAAACTATTCAAGATTTATCAGTATCATTAAAAGATATATCTACTGAACTATCAGAAAGCAAAGAAACAATAAAAATATTAAAACAATCAAATGATGCTTTAGAATTAAGAAATATCAATTTAAAAACTGAAAATTCTAAATTAAAAGAAAAGAATAAAACTCTACAAAAAGAACTAGATAACATTAAAGAATTATTTGAAAAGATTAAAAATAAAATTAACAATCTATATCACTTCTTTGTAGATAAAATGTGGGGTAATAAAGAAAAACGTGATAAATATTATCCAGTTGCTTATGAATTATATGGTAAGAATATTTTAGATGAAGAACAAATAAGAGGTATATTAGGAACTAAACAAAGGTCAGCAGAAATAGATAGAGAGTCAAAATCAAGAGATGATGATTTTGAATTATAATGCTGAAAATATATAAATATATGATATAATTAAAATAGATTTTGTATAATCATTATGATTATACTTTTTTATTGGAGGAAAGATTAATGAAAAAACAAAAAAATATAGATGATGCTTACAAAAAACTAGAAATGATAAATCAATGGATTAATAATTCAGATAGTAAATCATCAATTGTTTTAGGTTTAGTAGGAATTATTTTTACAATTGTTTTTACTAACACAAATTTTATAAATAATATAGAAAGAATTATTAGTGAAATTAGTAAGCATATAATTTTTAGCGATGTTTTATATATTATATTTTTTATCATTTCTATTGTATGTTGTTTATATGGGATTTGGTCTTTAATAAAAGTATTAGTCCCTACAATTAAATCAAAAAATGTGAAAATAAAATCATATTTATTTTTTGGAAGTATAGCAAAGTATTCTAATTATAAAGAATATAAAGAAGAATTTTTAAAAGCAAATGGTGATGATATTATTGATGATTTATTAAATCAAATATATCAAAATTCAATTATTTGTAATAAAAAATATATTAATTTTACAAATGGATTAAAATACTTTTTATTAGGTTTTGTTAGTTCGTTAATAATATTTGAATTAGGTGTATTAATTTATTTATAGGAGGTTATAAATGTATTACAATTACAAAGAAGGTAAAAAGAAAATTGAAGAAATTTTAAATAATAATACAGAAATTCAAAACAAAGAAGTACCAAAAGATGATAGTAATTTTACCTACGATAATGGTATTAAAAGTTGGATTGGATCTATTTTTGTTGATATAGTTGGTTCTAAAAAATTAATTGAAGGAGAAAAAGATATAGTTGTAGCAAAAGTGTTAAGGAGTTTTACATCTGAAATAATATCAATAATGAATAGTAGTGATAACGTAAGACAAATTGGTGTACGTGGAGATTGTGTATATGGAGTATTTTCAACACCATATCAACCTGACATATATGAATTGTTAACTATTGCTACATACATTAATTGTTTAATAAAAATGTTAAATAAATTATTAACTAAAAAGAATCTTCCAAATATTAACGTTGGAATTGGAATTGGCGTCGGCGAGGATTTAATAGTTAAGGCAGGAAAAAAAGGGACTGGAATAAATGATAGAATTTGGATCGGAAAAGCAGTTATTGATGCTTGTGTTTTAGCTGATAAGGCAGGTAGAAATGGAAATGCTATTATAGGTGTAAGTAGTCTTGCTTATGAAAATTTTATAGAAAAATTAACTGAAGAAAATTCTGAAGCACCAAAATGGTTTACTCAAAAATTTGATTTTGATTTAAACAAGTATTCATATTATGGCAATATTATAGATAATAGTTTTAACAAATGGATTGACGAAAATTTTTAGTAGAATATTATAGTTATTGATAAATTATTAATATTTTAATAAAATTAGTAATAAATTAAAAAATGCTGTATAATAGATAGAAAGTTAAGGGAGGTTTTGAACATGAGTAATAAAAAGAAGAATAAAGATGTATTAATTATGATAGGTGGAGAATCAGAAACATTTAAAAGAGTAACTAAAGGTGATAGAATTAAAACTAAAGATGGTTATTATATAGCTGGTGAAACCGTCAAAGAAAACATGAATAGATGGGAACAAAATTTATTAGAATCTGAAAAAAATTTAAAAAGATTGAATGGCAAATTGGAGAAAGAAGTAAAAAAGTCCACAAAGTTAGATTTTAAAACATGGTTATATTTATATATTACACATGCCGTTAGAATAGAACATCCTCCTGTTATAGATGTAGAAGATAAAAGAACAATGTATGTTAAAGATAGTAAAAAAAATGAAGTATATGTATTTAGAAATTACGATGAATATAAAAATTACTTTTTAATGTATCTAGATAGTATTGAAGAAGACATTATAGATTTAGCAATTTATACTAGAGGAAGTAAAGGTCAAATAATTGCCTTAAAAGGATTATGTGAACATATTATTGTTAAGAAAAAAATAAATGACTTTTATAGTTCAATAACACAAGAAAAGATAGATAAAATTCATGCTAAAGGAAAACTCACTCCTTTAGAAGCCGTACAAATGTGGGAATCCTTTGATTTATGTGTTGAAGGAAGTAAATCAATTTTCTCTAAAAGTAGATGCCAATATTTTGATTATAAATGTCATGAATGTTTAATGGAATCTGCATCACATAAATTGGAACATGATCCAATTGAATTTGAATTGGTAAATTCAACTAAAGAAGAACAAGGACCAGTTAAAAAACTAGTTCCAAATAAGAAATAGGAGGTTTAACTATGGCAAAAATATTTAGTGAAGATGCGTATTGTTTAGGATTACTATATTCATATTTATTTGCGGGTAAAAAAATGGTATTAAAAGATGATTTAGATGAGTATTATAAAGCTATTGAGAAGAATTTAGAAAATACAGGTGCAATGGATTTATATGCTACTGTGTGGCATGATGATGATCCATGTATTTACTATCCTAGTGAAGGTAAAAATGGAGAAGTGTATTATGTTTTATATCCTAATTTCGATATAGATAGAGCAAAATCAAAATATATTGGTTGTTTGTCGACACAAGTTTTAGTTGCAACACAAGAGGAAAATGCACTTAATTGTTTAGGATTACAATTAAAAGATGGAAATATTTGTAAAAGGAATAATTACCATATTGGTATTGTTAGTGCTCCTACATTTATGAATCAATTTATTGAAAAATTAAAAAGTGGAGAATTAAAAATAGAGACATGTCCTCAAGTTGAAGTAGATTCAGAATTAACTGAAGAATATATTATAAAACAATTAGAATCGTATCAAAAACTGCTCGAATCTGAAGTTATTGAAAAAGCAACAAATAAATTAATCATACGAGATGCTAGTTATTTAAAAGAAGAAGCAAAAGTTGTTGAAATTAAAAAAAGTGAAGATCATGATAGATTAGTTGATGAAGCAAATGTAAGAATTGAAGAAGGTAGAAGAAGAGAAGCTAAAGCTTGGCATGATGCTCAAAATTACATTGTTGATTATAATGAAGAAGGGCCAGTAAAAAAATTAGTTCCAAATAATAAGAAATAATGAAGGTATAGGAATATAACTTTTAAAGTTATTTATAATAAAATTATTGCTCATATTATTATGATTTGTTATAATTTATATAGATTGATTCATATGAATCGTTATTGCCGAAAAAAAGTTGTAGACCTCTACGTCGTCGGCACCAGATTGATATGAAACTCGAACTTTTTCGGGATAACATAAAAACTACTTTCAAATTAAATTAAAGGTAGTTGTATTTTATTAATTTAAAAATACACTTGCAAATTGTCAAAAATTAACATTTATTAATTGGAGAAAATATGGTAGATAAAAAATAAAGGAAATAAGAAACCTGAAATTGATAAGAACAAAAAAATATATATGGAGTGTAAACATGGGTAGAACAAGTGAAAATGACTTTATTTCCAGAATAAAAGAGATAAGAAAAAATATGAACTATACTAGTGCTGTATCTAGAACAGAACCTGTTGCTAAAATTCCCATAAATGGTGCAAAATTAGAAGAATTGGATAGGAGTATTAGAGAAAAATGTAGACAAAATCATTTAGAAAATCATAATTTAGAAGATAATGATGAAATTTATTATGCTGGTAATTCACAGGAAAAATGTTCAGTAAAGAAACTGACAAGAAAATACTAAATTGCGGTAAATATATTGTTTTTTTAATGCTTTGATGTAATTACTTTAGTTAGTAAGTTTATTACTTACTATCATCTTTTAGCCTTGGGGTTGTTAGATATACTCTTTCCTTGCACCAGATTGATAGTAAACTCGAACTTCTCGAGATAATATAAAGCTACTTTCAAATAAGCAAGAAAGTAGTTTTTTAAATTTTACAAATTGATTTCATCAATTAATGTGTGATGAATATTTTTATATATTTATTGACATATATTCAAATAATATTTAAAATATAGTATAATTAAATAGAAATGGAGACTTTATTATGATTGAAATAAATAAATTAAAATCAATGATAAAAAATAATAAAAACGTATTTAAAGATAATATAAATGATATGACTATAAAATCATCAAGTGGTAATAATATAATTTTTAGTGATTTTAAAGGAAACGAAATAACAGCAGAAATTAATGGTAGTGATATAATATCTAGATTTGATGATAAAAATAAGTATGTTAAGGCTACAGAACCATCAAGAGATTTTTTAGAAAGAAAATTAGGAATTCCATATGAAGAATTTGACAAATTAGATTGTGATGAACAACATAAAATTCTTCAAGCACATAAAAAGAGTTTAAAACCAACTAAAAAAGATGAAGTTCTAATGATGATTGGAAGTGGTGAATATTCAACTTTTATCAAAGTAAAAAAAGGTGAAAGAGTAATGCTTAGTGATGGAACTTTTGTTGAAGCAGGTTTAACACTGGAAGAATCAAAAAGAAGATTAGATGATAAAATGGATGATATGCTATATAGTAAACCAGTTGCCTTAGTAAAAAAAATTAGTAGAAAGTTTAAAAAATAATTTTTGGAAATTGGTTTTCCTTTATGGCACCAAATTGTTAGAAAATGTCTTGATTTTAAATGATTTCAAGGCGTTTTTATTATTTTTAAAAAGAGTGGGAAGATAGAGCCAAAGATAATTTGAAAAATTTAGATTTTTAATTATGAATAAGTATATTATAATCTAAGTAACATAAAAAATAACTATGGACCTATTTTACCAAACTTTGAATGTTATTCAAATGCCTGCAATAAAAAACACTTTCATTATTATGTAAAGATAACAGTCACTAACTAAATGTTGTTAAATATACTTTGAAAAAAGTTAAAAAAATAAAAAATATTTATAAAGTTTCAATACTATATGATATAATTTATTTAATATTATTTGTGGTAATTTTTATGACTAAAAAAATTTAATAATAAGAGGAATATCATTTATAATTGTAGGTATTGTTTTATTGATATTAATGGTTAATTTTAGTGATACTAAACTTCCTATATTAGGATATCATTCCTTTACTAAAGAAAAAAGTAATGATCAATTTGTAATAGAATTAGATCAGTTTGAGCAACAGTTAAAGTATTTAAAGAAGCATAAGTATAAAACTATTGGTTTAGATGAGGCATATGATATTTTTAAAAATAAGAAAAAAATACCTAGAAAAACAGTAATGATTACTTTTGATGATGGTTATCAATCTAATTATGATTTAGCTTTTCCACTTCTAAAAAAGTATAATATGAAAGCAGTTGTGTTTGTAGTTGGATATCATGCCAAAACTAATAAAGATGGATATATGTCTTTAGAAACTCTTAGTAAAGTAAAATCAGAATATCCTAATGTAGAAATAGCCTCACATACATATAATCTTCACGTTGATGGAGTAGTTGGTATAGATAAAAAACAATTAGAAAAAGATTTTAAAAAAATGAATGATATTGTAGATACTAAGTATTTTGCTTATCCATATGGTAAAAATGATAAAACTGTAGAAAAGGTACTTAAAAATAATGGTTATAAGTTAGCCTTTACTTTTGGTCCAGGTAAGGAGCATAGAAGAGCAGGAATAGAAAAGGATTTATATAAAATTCCAAGACTTAATATTACTAATAATATGCCAATGTGGAAATTTATCTTAAGACTAAAATATATTTAATAAAAATGTTTCTTCTTTATTTTTCAATATTACATATATATGAGATATTATCTAAATAAGTTTTCTTATACTCAAGTATTTCTTTTTCTGTTTTTATTGTCCAGATGAAAATACTATAATGATCTTTAAAATGTTTATAATATTTTTTTGTTAACATGGTCTTTTTAATAGCAAGGAAATCAGGTTTTAAATAATAAATTGGAAGATTAGTTTTAAAGATAAAATCAACTATATTTATATTATATTTATCAGTTATCAATAAACCAAGCCTATACTTATTGGTTTTCTTTTTTATTTGTTTTACAATGAAGGGATTAAAGGATTTTAAATATACTTTTCCTTTATAGTTTTCTAATTCTTTTAGAACTAATTCAACTACTAACTTTTTTTTATTTGTATTCTTTATTTCAATATCAAGTAGTATTTTAGAGTTTACCAAGTCAAGTACTTCTTTAAATGTTGGAATTATTTCATTTGTATTTAGTAACCTCAATTTTCTTACGTCTGCAAAATCTGTATCTTGAATAAATTTATCAACGCCGGTCATTCTTTTTAAATTATCATCATGAAATATAACAAGTTTATTATCTTTTGTTATTTGAATATCAAATTCAATAGGAACATTTTTATCTAATGCTTTTTTAAAACTAGAGATACTATTTTCAGGAGTAGTTATATTATCATGTATTCCTCTATGAGCTATTACTAAATTTTTTTTCATAAATACCGCCTCTTATACATTTTATCATAATAGGACACATTAAATTCATTTTTTCTTGATTTTTTGAAACAATTATGGTATAATTAGACAAGTTTTAGGGGGATGGTAGATATGTTATTTACTAGTAAAGTAGAAAAAGAAATAAGAGATGATATTAATTATAATGGTTATAATTATGTTTCTCAAGATATGAAAATGCAGTTATTAAAAGATGCAGTTTCAAATAGTATGGCATCATACTTAAAAATTGAAAATAGGGGAAATTATTCATTAAGCGATTTAGTTATGGTAATGGATGTAAAAACAAGACTTGAAAGGACAAGTAGGGAAATATTTTCAAGTTACATTAATGGAATTCTAAATATTGCTAGTGAAATTCAAGGTTCTGTTATATCTTGGAGACAGAGTGATCAAGAAAAATCAAGCTTTAAATATGATGAATATGGATTTGCTAAAGACTTTGTTTCTCCAAAAAATGAAAAAACATCTATGGTTATGTTAGATTTAATAAATGGTTTAGAAAACAGAGATGTACAAAAGCTACTAGTAAAATAGTAGTTTTATTTTCTATAAATATGCTATAATATAAATAGGTGAAGAAAAATGATTTTAACAAGAAACAATGATGAACCAATGAATGATCGAAAAATTATTAATCAATTAAGAGGTTTAGGAATCGATATGATTCATGAAGCAGGAAGCGGTCATCCTGGAATAACTTTGGATGCTGCACCAATTTTATATACTTTATATGCTAAACACTTAAGATTTGATCCAAGTCATCCTGATTTTTTTAATAGAGATAGATTTGTAATGTCAGCTGGGCATGGCTCTGCTTTATTATATGCATGTTTATCTATGGCTGGATTTGATTTATCAATGGATGATTTAAAAGCTTATCGTCATCTTAATTCAAAAACTCCAGGTCATCCTGAACTTGGAAAAACTCCAGGTGTTGATATGACAACTGGACCTTTAGGACAGGGAATTGCAACCTCAGTTGGTATAGCTATTGCTGAAGCACAACTTGAGGCTAAATATAAAGATTTAATTAACTTTAACACCTATGTTTTATGTAGTGATGGTGATTTAGAAGAAGGAGTAAGTTATGAAGCCTGTTCATTAGCAGGAACTTTAAAACTTAATCGTTTAATTGTTTTATATGATTCAAATGATACAAGCCTAGATAGTAAAACAAATACTTCTTTCAATGAAAATATTGAACTTAGATTTACATCAATGGGATGGAATTATTTGAAAGTTAATGATGGGGAAGATTATGAAGCTATTGATAGGGCAATAACTGAAGCTAAAAAGAAAGATCTTCCAACATTAATTGAGGTTAAAACAACAATTGGTAAATTTTCTAAATATGAAGGAACAAATAAAATTCACGGTGGAGATTTAGAAGATGATGATATTACTTCAATTAAAGAAAAATTAAAATTAAGGGATATTCCATTTAAT
This sequence comes from bacterium, assembly GCA_030531905.1. Lineage (GTDB taxonomy): Bacteria > Bacillota_I > Bacilli_A > RF39 > UBA660 > UMGS995. Next base: position 53,326 of record JAUNMG010000007.1, read on the forward strand.
ATTACAAATGATGTTTTAGAAGACTTTCGTTATATGATTCAGGAAAGAAATTGTGATTTAGTTTCAAACTTTCTAGATAAATTTGGTAAATTAGATGAAGATAGTAAAAATATACTAAATCCATTAGTCAAAAATGAATATGAAATTGATTTAAAGAAATTATCTTATGAAAAACCAGAAGAAAACTATGAATCATTACGTGATACATCTTCTAAAGTTTTAAATTCAATCGTAAGTAATAATGAATTTATAATGGGTGGTAGTGCTGATCTATTTACATCTACAAAAACATACATTAATGATTTAGGAGATTTTTCTTCTAAAAATTATTTAGGAAAAAATATTTTCTTTGGAGTAAGAGAACATGCGATGGCTGCAATTATAAATGGAATTAGCTTAGTTGGATTTAGAAGTTATGCTTCAACATTTTTAGCATTTTCTGATTATATGAGACCAGCTATGAGAATTGCCTCTATTCTTAATTTACCAGTTACTTACATATTTACTCATGACTCTATTAGTATTGGTAGTGATGGAGCAACTCATCAACCAGTAGAGCAGTTGACTTCTCTTCGTGCTATGCCAAATTTAGAAGTATTTAGACCGTGTGATGCTAATGAAGTTATTGGTACTTATAAAACTATAATGAAGAAAAAAACTGGTCCAAGTGTTATTTCACTTTCTAAAACTAAGCTTCCAATTTTAGAAACAACTAGTTCAAGTGGTGTAGAAAAAGGAGCATACATTGTAAAAAATGAACAAAGAAAATTAGATGGAATTATTATTTCTTCAGGTGAAGAGGTTCATCAAGCAATAGAAGTTAGTAAAAGACTTAATACTAAGGGAATTGATGTTAGAGTGGTAAGCATGCCATCTATAAAAAGATTCCTAGACCAAGAAGATGCTTATAAAGAAGAAATTCTTCCTGTAGGTATTAAAAAAATAGTTATAGAAGCAGGAAGTTCACTTTCTTGGAACAGATTAATATTTAACAAAAAATATCTAATCACTTTAGATACATTTGGAGACTCTGGTAGTAGAGATGAACTTTATGAAAAATATGGTTTTGATATAGAAAGTTTAGAAGAAAAAATAGAAAATTTATTAAAATAAAATATTTCGACAAAAAAAGACTCTTCTTAAGTCTATACTAATATTGGTGAGACTTATGAGAGTTTTTTATATTTTTAAAATCAAAGAGGAATTCAAATATTTATATAAAGATAATCCATCATCTCTTTATAATTTGCTAAAACAAATATATTATTTAGGAAAAGATGATATTTCTTATGGTGAAAATATTTTTCATCAATTAACAGATGAGATAGATAGTGATAGTTTAGACAGAAACTTATTTATAAAACTGCATAAAGAAATTCCTTATAGTAAAAGGGATAATGTTCATATAATGAATAATTTATATAAAGATGAAGTTAGTAGAATGAAAATAAAAAAAGCATTTATCAAGGTAGAAACTGAATCTAGTTTTTCATCGTTTTTTAATTACTTATCTTTATATGACGATAATTTCTTTGCTTG
>JAUNMG010000056.1:0-1575 GCA_030531905.1 bacterium
AAAGCAAGGATAGAATGGAATTTAAAGTCACTGGCCGTCAATATGGCATGTTAGCAGAAGGTGATTTCGGAAAATTAAAATTCCAAGGAACTAGATTTTTAGATTTTACTAGATAATAAGTTACAAAAATAACCACACCTTTTTAATTGGTGTGGTTGATTAAATTTATATATCTTTTTTTAAAATAGCATAATAAGATACATCACAAATCCCTTGGTTATTCCAATCAGCTTTTCTCAAAGTACCCTCATATTTCATTCCACATTTTGTCATAACCTTCCCTGAATTTATATTTCTAACATCATGCCTACATTCTATACGCTCTACATCAACCTTATGAAAGAAAAATTTTATAATATATTTTAATGCTTCTGATGTAATACCTTTATGCCACCATTTTTAACCTATACAATATCCTATTTGTACCTTTTCAATTTTTTCATCATATGAAACTACACCAATACTTCCAATTACCTCTTTATTTTCCTTTAAAACAATAGCCCATTGATAAAAATCTTTATATTTATAATTGTTAACCCACTCTTTTAATATTTCTTCACTTTCCAATTAATCTCTATAAGTCAAATACTCCATAAAACGTTTAACTGCCAAAGAAGCAGTTTTCATATCCCTAAGAACAAATCCAATATTTCTATGCACATCTATATCCAACTTTTTCGATACAATATTATAAGGAACTCTTTTTAAAATCAATTCTGGCAAAATACTAATACCTAATCCACTTTCCACCATGGACATTATGGCATAATCATCCCAAGTAGTAAAATGTATTTTTGGAGTTAAATTATTTTGCTCAAATATTTCTGAAATTTCTCTATTTGTCCCTTTTTCAAGAAGCATAAAAGGTTCATAACAAAGATCTGACAAAGATACTTTTTCTTCTTTTGATAAATTATGATTTTGAGGAAGAATTGCCATAAACTTATCTTCTGCCACAATCTACACGCCCTTCAATTATCCAATTTTCTATTTCTTCATAATCTCCCAAAATCAACTCATAATCAATCTGAGGATAATCCTGTTGAAACTTCTTTATTATATTTGGCAACCAATGAGTTGCAACACTAGAAAAAGTTCCAATACGAATTAATCCTGATTGGAGACCATTTATCTCATCTACTTGATTTTGAAGTTTTTCATATTCTTCACAAACTTTTTTTGCATAAGGTAGTATTTTCATCCCATCAGAGGTAAGCTCCACTCCCAAACGACTTCTCTCCAACAAAGATACTTTCCACTCTTTCTCCAAATCATTAATCATACGACTTATGCCTGATTGAGAATAAGAAAGAGCTTTTGCTGCCTTTGTAAAACTTCCATATTCCACAGTTTTTATAAAAGCCATATATTTTTGAATATTCATATCCATAATAATTCACCTCTTTATATCTGATTTTGTCATGCTATCTATGATAATTATTCGTTTTTGTTATTTATCTAAATATGATACACTTAAAAAATAAATATTTCAAGAAAGAGGGATAACAATGTTTTATATTAGTGAAATTAAAACTAAAGCACCAGCAAATTACCAAACTAATCTACAAAAAATGG
>JAUNMG010000056.1:1585-1981 GCA_030531905.1 bacterium
CTATGAAACTCTTGATAAATTAAACATTTCCTTTGAAAGAGTTGATACAGACGAAGCCATAACCATGGACGACTGTGTTCTTATAAACGAAAAATTAAATATGAATATGGTAAAAACTTTATTTTTATGCAATCGCCAAGAAACAAATTTTTATCTATTTATAACAAAAGGCGATAAACATTTTTCTTCAAAAGATTTCAGCAATGCCCTTGGTATTTCCAGAGTATCCTTTGCAAAAGCTGACAAAATGGAAAGTATTTTGGGAACTAAAATAGGTGCTGCAACTGTATTTAGCACTCTTTTAGATAATGATAATAAAGTTAAAATAGTCATGGACAAAGATGTATTAGATGAAAATTATTATGGATGCAGTGATGGTACTACCACAGGATATAT
>JAUNMG010000057.1 GCA_030531905.1 bacterium
ACATTCCATTTTTATTATTTGTATATATATTATTTATAAAATTTACATACCATTAAAAAATAAAAAATCAGTATATAAAGTATATTATTAATAAATTGACAATATATTACAAATATTGTAATATTTATAATATATTACATAAAAAGGAGAATATGATTGAGTACAGAACAAGAGAAAATTGATAGATTTAAAAAAATAGCAACAAATAGAACAAATAAAATATTAAAAGATATACAACTTTTAGGTAATTGTTCTAATAAATCTAATTATGAATACACAGATGAAGATGTAAAAAAAATATTTGCAGCTATTGATGAAGAACTTAAAGCAGTAAAAGTAAAGTTTAAATCTAAAAAAAGAAAGGACAAATTTTCTTTATAAAATTAAAGGGGGATTATAATTAATATGAATAATAAAGCTAGTTGGAAATTTTCATCTGCAAGTCACGGGGAAATTGTTGGACTGAATGATGCAGGAATAACAATGTTTTCTATAGATATTTTTAACTCTCTTGCTAGAGAGATTATCCAAAACTCTATTGATGCAAGAACAACAGATAATAAACCTATTAAGGTTGAATTTAATAGTTTTTCAATACCAGTAAATGAATTTCCGGGAAAAGAAAGGTTTGAAAGTATATTAGGATACTGTAATGATATGACAAATGATAATGACGCTTTGAAGTTCATTAAAAAAGCAAAGGATATATTTAATAAATCAGAAATAAAAGTTTTAAGGATAAGTGATTATAATACAACAGGTTTAATTGGAGCAAAAGATGGAAAAATCGGTGAACCATGGAGTAGGCTAGTTAAAGAAAAGGGTACATCTCAGAAAAATGATGATGCCGGTGGAAGTTTTGGTATTGGAAAGTCTTCACCATTCTCTGCATCAAACTTAAGAACAGTTTTTTATTCTACACTTGATAAATATGGTTATTCTTCTTGTATAGGTGTAGCAAGTTTAATTTCTTTCAGAGATAAGCAAAATGGAGAAAGTGATGACTATACAACAGGCAAAGGTTTTTTTACCGATTCGAAAAAATTATTAGCTATGGAGGGGCTTGCTGATTTTGAAGAAGGATACATCAGAACTGAGCCAGGAACAGATATATATATTATGGGATTTGAGGAAATAGATGAGTGGGAATCCAAAATTATCGAATCAGTTCTTTTAAACTACTTAGTATCAATTTATAGAGGAGAATTGGAGATTGTTGTGCAAGATAAGGTTTTAAATTCAAAAAATTTAGGTGATGTAATACAAGATTTAAAGCTAAATAGTGATAAAGATTATAATAATAGTATATTAGCATTAAAAAATTATTATAAAGTGCTTTCAAATAAAGATAAAAATGTCTATTCTATAACATTAGATAATAATGATTATGGAAAAGAATTTGGATTTAAAAGCGGAGAGTGTGAGCTACTTTTAATGGAAGAAAAAAATACAAATAGAAGAATAATGATGACAAGAAAGAATGGTATGAAAATTTTTGAATTAGATAGATTACCATCTAGTCTTAATGTTACCGGAATATTACTTATGACAGGGAAGAATATGAATCGTATTTTTCGTAGTATGGAACCACCAGCTCATGATAAATGGGATCCAGGAACAGATAAGGAAAAAAAGAAAATTTATAACGGATTAAAAAGATATATAAGGGATGAAATTAGAAATATTTTTTCTCAAAATGATGTAGAGGCAGTAGATGTTTTTGGAATAAATGATTTTTTACCAGATAATTTATTAGGAGATAAAGAAAAAGAAGATAAAAAAGGTCTTGAACTTATACCTGTTGTAGGTGAAATTAAGCAAGTAAATATGGTCAATAATAAAAAGAATAAAGAAATCCAAAGTAGACCAGATAAACCGGGTAAATTAGGTAAAACTGGTAAATCAGGTAAACCGGGGAAACCGGAAAAACCACGCAAACCAGGTAAACAAGAAAA
>JAUNMG010000058.1:0-1598 GCA_030531905.1 bacterium
ACAGAAAAGAATTTAGATATGCTAAAAATGATAATAGCTGCAAGCAGTAATCCAGGAGATACAGTTTTAGATGCATTTTGTGGTTCTGGCACTACATTACAAGCAGCAGATGAATTAGATAGAAAATGGATTGGTATTGACCAATCTCCTATTGCCTTAAAAACTTGTTTAAAAAGACTAAATTATGGCTTATCTGCAATGGGGGATTATGTAAAGCCTACTAAATGCTTTCCAAAAAGTGGTAAGTGTAAGCATAAATACAATATATATATAGAAGAATCTAAATGTATTAACTATAAAAAAATTATAGATTCTGTTGAATCAAATTAACTAAGTAACCAATTCGCATCAATTCTCTCTTCTGCTAATTTTAACGTGGTAACTCTTACATTGCCATTCCAAGAATCATCAATATGACAAGTTTCATTCCAAGTATCATTATGTAAAAGTCCTGGCCCATCTGAAAGAAAAATTATTTTTAGTTTTTTATTTGATTTTTCGCAGTATCTTTGGATTTTATCTACTTTGTTAGAATTTCCACCCGTTCTATCATCAGATTGTGCCCCACCTCTTGTAGAATCATATCTTGCAAAACCAACAGCTAACACCCTATTATCGCTAACATTAGATATTACAAAATCGCAAGGACAATTATCATCAAAATCACAACAAATTGTCGAAAGTTCAATATCTCGTCCGGCTCCTCTTGGCCCATCGATATAAAATCTATCTTTAAATTGTTTTTCAAACCATGTAAAAAATCTATCTGTTAATAAATAGCCAGATTGTCCCCTAGAATCATATTCTCCGATTAGAACTGCTAATGCCGATAAAGTATCTGAACTCATAATTTTTAGTTGCTCTTTAAGGATATTTATATCTTTAAAGGAATATGCGTAATTATCTATCAGCATTTCTGTTGGAACTTTTTTAATCTTTTTCGTCATTTCTGTATCTAGAATTGGGCACACACATCTTCGGTATAACTTTAATAAAGACATTCTTTGTTTATTGTCAATAGCTATCGAACGAATTTCTTTAAGTAATAACTCCGAAGAAATCGAATTATTGACCAACCTTATAAATAAATTGATATCATCTATATATTTTTCTCTGGAAGCTTCTAAAATTTCTGGAAATTTTATAGATGTATCTATTGCCGTAATAATTTTGCTTGGTTCTTTGATATTTTTAAAGTAGCTCATTAGTTTCTCCTGCAGATATTTTATCATAAAAATAATCAAGAGAAAAACCCTTAAGCGAAAAGGTATTTAAGAAAATAAGCAAGTGGACGGAGGATGTGTATAATATAATCGTTATTGTTGATTATTTTGTCAGTAATCAACCGGAACTTGAAGAATGTTACAACTTAGTTCCGGTTATTAAAAATTTAAGAGCAGAAGCTGATTTTGAATACATTTTCAAGCAGAAGGAAATAAAATCAGGTATTCAAACTAATTTCAACCTCTGTTCAAAAAGTGTTCAATCGGTCGATTAAGGTGGAGTAAATGTGATTTATATATATAACCTGAACACTTTTAAAGCCTATAAAAAGTTTTTTGAAAATCATTCATCATAAGTTATGCCTAAAATCTTTT
>JAUNMG010000058.1:1608-1927 GCA_030531905.1 bacterium
CTGATAACATCTGGTGATAATCCGACCGACTTTGAAGTTTCCATTTCGCATTTTTTAGTTACAGCACTATCCTCATAAGTTTTTACATTTTTAAGCATATTTATAATTTTAGTTACTGTATATAGTCTTGACGGTTCAACTTTTTTACCATTTGACATATCGCTCATTATTGAATCTAATAGTTTTTTGCCAAAACTATACAAATCTTCCTGAAATTTAGTATTTGATTTTAGATACTCTGAACGTTTTTCATTCCAATTACCTTCAGTTTTCCAACGTTGAAGGGTTCTTTCGCTTACATTTAATTGTTTTGCAATAG
>JAUNMG010000008.1:0-29093 GCA_030531905.1 bacterium
TTTTCTTTATAATCTTGTATATTATATTTATGTGGCCACTTAATTATTACATAATTACTGGTGGTGGTATTATGAAAATTGGTTCTAGAATTATTGTAGAAGATGCATATGAGTCGAAAGGAAGTTTTAATCTTTCCTATGTCAATGAAGCTAAAGGTACTATTGCGACATATTTACTTAGCTATATCATTCCTAATTGGGAAAGAGTAGAAGCAAGTAGTTATACATATGATGATGAAGAAACTATAAACGATATTGAATTTAGAGGTAAAATAGATTTAGAACAAGCATCTTCGAATGCTATTAAGAATGCTTTTCTTGAAGCAGGAAAAACATATAAAGTTATTTCTGATAATTTATATGTTTATTATGTAGATAAAGATATTAGTAATGATTTTAAAGTTGGAGATAAAATTCTAAAAGTAGATGGAAAAGAAATTAAGAATATAGATAATTTTCATGATACCTTGGAAAATTATAATACAGATGAAGAAATAAAAATATTAGTAGAACGTAATAATCATGAAAAAGAATTAACTGCAAAATTATATTCTCAAAATGGGAAGAATATATTAGGAATATATGTTAGTGAAGTAGAAAAATTTAAAACTTATCCAAAAGTTACAATAAAATTCAAAAATAGTGAATCTGGTCCATCTGGAGGGCTTATGGAGGCTTTAGATATCTATAATAAAATAACAGAAAAGGATCTTACTAAAGGGTTTAAAATAGCAGGTACTGGTGAGATTGATAAAGATGGGAATATTGGTACAATTGGAGGAGTTAAATATAAGCTTTTAGGAGCAGAAAAAAATAAGGCTAAAATATTTTTAACTCCTAAGGGAGAAAACTATAAAACTTGTCTAAAGGTAAAGAAAGAAAATAATCTAAAAATTAAGGTAGTTGGTGTTTCTACATTGAAGGAAGCAATTACATTTTTAGAAAATTATGATAAATAATGTGAGCTTAAAAAGTCCACTTTTTTCTTTACAAATAAAGTTTTATATTATATATTTAGATAAAGTAAGGAGAAATGGGAAATGAAAAAGTTGGGTAAGAAGAAAATTATTATAATTGTTGGTGCTTTTTTAGTATTTATAATTTTGTTGATAGGTGGATTTGTTCTTTTAAGAGAAAAGCCAGTTAAAAGTAATAAAGAAACAACCATGAAGAGTGAGAAAAGTAAAAAAAAGAAAACGGTTACTAAGAGTAGTATCCTTAAAGAAAAGAAATATCTTGTAAGTTTTGATACAGATGGTGGTAGTGTAGTTGAATCAATTACAGTAAGTGAAAATGAAAAATTAAATAGTGTACCTACACCTACAAAGGATGGATACTTATTCGATAAGTGGATGCTTGATGGTAAAGAGTTTAAATTTAGTACAAAGATTACAAAAAATATTACATTAAAAGCTTCTTGGAAAAAAGATAGTGTTAAGATAGAAAAGGTTAAGATTAGTTTTGATACAAATGGTGGAAACAATATAGATAGTATTGAACAAATAAAAGGAAATACTATAGGAAAACTTCCAACACCTACAAAAGACGGATATACATTTGTTGGTTGGTATTTAAATAATGAAAAATTTAATGAGAATTCTAAAATTAATAGTGATATTACATTAAAGGCTTCTTGGAAGAAGATTAACTATGGAACATTTAACTTAGATACATTAGCTCTTTCTAAATATACATATACAGATTTAGAAAATAAATTTGGCCAAGGTGAATGGAGAGATACTTCAATTGGAAATGTATATAATTCAGCTCTAGGTAGAATTTATTATACTTCTACTTATGTAAGATATAATAATGGATATTATGCGTATTTTTACTTTTATAGTTATGAAGGTGTTGATAATAAAGAAGATATTAAACAAAAAATGCCTAATTTTATAGAATTTGTTGAAGCTAAAGATATATTCAATAATTATACTGATGAATTAATTAATGATGATGAAAAACTAAAAGAATTAGGAGCAACAAACTTTGAATATTATCCAGAAAGAAAATTTAAACGTTTTAGATTTGCTGATTACTCTATAGATATAAGTAAAAGAGCTAAGAAAGATTATGATTATAGTGAGAAATCACTAGTAAGTATTGAATACTTAGGAAAAAATAACTAACTTTAGAAAAAGGAAAAAATTAGTTTTCCTTTTTTCTTTTGGAATTATTTGGTATAATAAAGTAAGTGGTGAAAAATATGAAAAGAAGTACAGTAGATAGGACAAAATTGAGCCCTATGATGGTTCAATATATGGAAATAAAAGATAAACATGAAGATTGTATTATCTTTTTTAGACTTGGAGATTTTTATGAAATGTTTTTTGATGATGCCGTAATTGCATCTCGTGAATTAGAATTAACTTTAACTGGTAAAAATGCAGGATTAGACGAAAGAGTTCCAATGTGTGGAGTTCCTCATCATGCATATGCTACATACATTGATACTCTAATCGAAAAAGGCTATAAAGTAGCAATAGTAGAACAATTAGAAGATCCTAAAACTACCAAAGGTATGGTAAAAAGAGATGTTATTCAAATAGTTACTAAGGGTACTAGAATTGATAATAGTCTTGACAGTAAAAATAATAATTTTATTGCTAATATTTATGACTTTGATTATTGTAAAGGAATTAGTTATACAGATATTTCTACAGGTGAATTTTATGCTGAATTACTTGAATGTAGTAATGATGATTTAATAAGAGAAATTGTAAGACGTGGTTTTAGAGAATTAATAGTTAATGATACTACTGACAGAGAACTCATAAATACCTTAAGAACTACTTATGGAATTTTAATTACAATTACACATGATTTATATGAAGAATCTGATTATGAATATTTATACAAAGATATAGATGATCTTAGAATAAAAACTACTATTAAACATTTACTAAATTATGTACTAGAAACAAAAAAAGGTGATTTGCATCACTTAAAAAAATGTGAAATAGTTAAGACTAGTAAGACTTTATTTTTTGATAATAATACTAAGAAAAATCTTGAATTAGTAGAAACGATTAGAACTAGAGATAGACAATATTCACTTCTTTGGTTACTTGATAAGAATAAAACTGCTATGGGCTCAAGATACTTAAAAAATCAAATAGAGAATCCTTCAACAGATAGAAAAGAGTTAGAAAGAAGATATAATTTTGTAGAAAAGTTATCTACTGAGTTTATTTTAAGAGATGATTTAAGAAGTAGTTTAGATGAGGTTTATGATTTAGAACGTCTAGTTGGAAGAGTAAGTTATGGTAATTTAAATGCTAGAGATATGTTACAGTTAAAAAAATCATTAAAGGCACTACCTAAAATAAAGCAAATTTTAGAAGAATTGAAATATGATAAAACAATTGATACCTTGGATGAGGTTACAAGCCTACTTGAAAAAGCTATTCATGATGATCCACCTCTAACTTTAAAAGAGGGTTCTATTATAAAAGATGGTTATAGTAGCGAACTTGATGAGTTAAGAAGTATCAGTAGTGGTTCTAAAGACTTTATCTTAGATATAGAAAAACAAGAAAAAGAACGTACAGGTATCAAGACTTTAAAAGTTGGGTTTAATAAAGTATTTGGATACTATATAGAAGTTAGTAAGGGTCAAAAAAATCTTGTTAAAGATGAATATGGATATGAGAGAAAACAAACACTTACTAATTGTGAAAGATATATTACGCCACTTTTAAAAGAAAAAGAAAACATTATTTTAGGAGCAGAAGAAAAGATAATTAACTTAGAATATAAATTATTTATGGATATTAGAGAAATAATTAAAAGATATATATCTAAAATTCAAAATATTTCTAAAACTATAAGTGAAGTTGATATGTTACAATCTTTTTCTATTGTGAGTGATGAAAATAAATTTGTAAGACCAAAACTTGTTAAAGAAAAGAGTTTAAAATTAATTGAATGTCGCCATCCTGTTGTTGAAAAGGTCTTAAAAGATAAGTATGTTAGTAATGATATTATTATGGATAAATCTACTGATATTTTATTAATTACTGGTCCTAATATGGCTGGTAAATCAACATATATGAGACAATGTGCTATTACGGTAATTATGGCTCAAATAGGATGTTTTGTTCCTTGTAAATCATGTGAGATGCCTATTTTTGATAAGATTTTCACCCGAATTGGAGCAAGTGATGATTTAGTAAGTGGAGAATCTACTTTTATGATTGAAATGAAAGAAGCTAATTATGCAATTAGTGAAGCAACAGAAAATAGTTTGATTCTGTTTGATGAATTAGGTAGGGGTACAGCCACATATGATGGTATGAGTCTTGCTCAAGCAATACTTGAATACATTCATGATAAGATTAAGGCAAAAACAATGTTTTCTACACATTATCATGAGTTAACTATTTTAGAAAAAGATTTAAAACATTTAAAAAATGTTCATGTCTCAGCAGTAGAAGAAGATGGAAAACTAACATTTTTACATAAGGTAAAGATTGGTTCTATCGATAAAAGTTATGGTATCCATGTCGCAAGTCTTGCTCATCTTCCAAAAGAAGTAATTGATAGAAGTAAAGATATATTAAATGTTTATGAACATAAGAGTAAGAAAACAGAAGTGTTTACCCAAACGTCACTATTTGAACTTAGTGAAGAAGAAGTTAAAGAAGAAGAAAAGACAAATGAAATAGAGGAAAAAATCAAGAAGATTAATCCTTTGGAAATGTCTCCAATGGATGCTCTAAACTTCTTATATGAGTTAAAGAAAAATATAAAATAATTGACTTTGATGAGGTTTTATGGTATAATTATCCAAATCTGAAAGAGGGGATAATTATGGAAAAAAAATTACATGACTTTGTTTATAGAAAGTTTAGTAATTATATTGGTGATAAAGTTTTTAATAAGGTATTAAATGATGTTTTACCTAAAGAAGAAGATATTAGTTATGTTGGTGTGATAGCAAAAGATTCTATTGTTACATATAAATTGAGCGATGATGACTTATTTATACTTTCTATAAATGCTAAAGAAAATTCTTTAACTATTTCATCATTAAACAGCGAAGAGACACTTCCAACTGAAAATATTGAAAAAATAACTATAGATAACGATCAAATAATATATAATTCGATGAAACAATTTAGAGACTATAATGGAGTGATAATTACTGGTGCTAATAGTATTATAGATTTAGATAGGTATGGAAATGTTGTTCCTAATAAGATACATACTGGAATTTGGTTTTACGATAAAGAATTCCTAGAAAACATTGGAGATACAGATAGTACAATTAGATTTTTATCAGGAACTAAAAATCCGGTTAATACTTTAACTGATTTAAATATTTGTAATTATCAAATTTATCGTTCATTACCTGATATGTATCAAGAAGTATGTGCATGGAGAAATAAAAATATCGTTGGTAATGACAATATAGGTTTTATATCAGAAATAGAAATGTTTAATGGCAATAAACATATGTCAAGTTTTTGTTATCCTTTAAAAGATGATTTTAGAGATCCAATTAGAAGAGTATACAAAAGTGTTATTAAAGATACGGGTATTGAGAAAAATTTGATTAGTTACTCTGGACTGGATAACATTAATACTGAAAATCTAGGTGTATTTGATGTCCATAAAAATTATGATGTAAAAAAATTTGAATCTGGTAAAATTCTACAAAAAGATAAGTAATATTATCTTTTTTTGAAAATATATTGACGAACATCAGTTTGATATGTATAATAATGAAATATAGACATCAGAATGATGGCAAAAACTATTACCAAAATTAGAAAAATAAGGTATAATAAAAATATCTGCAGTTAGGTTAAGCAGGAAGTTTAGAAAGTACACTTAAGAAGTGTTCCATTATTGTGTTAGAATTAGAAAGAGGTGTATGTAATGAAAAATAGAAGTGAATTAAGAGAAATCATTATGAAGATTTTATATCAAGTAAATATATTAAAAGCAGGTAAACTTGAGTATGATATTGATATGCTAATTAAAGAACAGATAGAAATAAAAAATGAATTTGTTGATGAAATTGTAAAAGGAGTTATTAAAAACCAGGATGAAATTAATGATATTGCCAATAAATATTTAAAAAATTGGACTATTGATAGATTAAATCAGGTTGATCAGGCTATCCTTTCTATGGGAATTTATGAACTTAAATATACAAAGACTCCTTCTATTGTATCTATAAATGAGGCAATTGAACTTTCTAAAAAATATAGTGATGAAGATGTAACAAAAATGATTAATGGCGTTTTAGATAGTATCTATCACAATGAGGAAAACTAATGGATGATAAATATATTACAATTGGCCAATTAACTAGGTATATAAAGTATAAGATTGATAACGATGTTAATTTAGGTCAAGTATTTATCAAAGGAGAAATATCAAATTTTAAAGCTCATAGTAGAGGACATTATTATTTTACTTTGAAAGATGAAACAAGCAGAATTAATGCTATTATGTTTGCAAGCCAGACAAAATCATTAAAGTTTATGCCTGAAGATGGTATGAAGGTTTTAGTCACTGGTAAAATAAGCGTATATGAGTCAACTGGTTCCTATCAGATATATGTATCTAATATGATTGAAGATGGCGTTGGAAATTTATATGTAGCTTATGAACAATTAAAGAAAAAACTAGAAAAAGAGGGACTATTTGATAAAGAAAAGAAGAAAAAAATTCCTCGTATCCCAACAAGGATTGGTGTTGTAACAGCACCAACAGGGGCAGCTATTAGAGATATTTTGTCTACTATTAAAAGAAGGTTTCCACTTACAGAAGTTTTACTCTTTCCAGCTTTAGTCCAAGGAAAAGAAGCCTCATCATCAATTGCTGCTCAAATAAAAAAAGCAGAAGATTACAATCTTGATACACTGATTGTTGGTAGAGGTGGAGGAAGCATTGAAGATATGTGGTGCTTTAACGAAGAAGAAGTTGCTTATGCTATATATAATTGTAAAATTCCAGTTATTAGTGCAGTTGGTCATGAAATAGACTTTACTATTGCTGATTTTGTTGCAGACTTAAGAGCACCTACACCAACAGGAGCTGCTGAACTTGCAGTTCCAAATGAAAAAGATGTCTTAGAATATATCAATCAATTAAAAATTAGAAGCCAAAAAGTAACAAGAAATAAAATAGAATTCTTGAACCAAAAACTAAATGAAATAAGAAATAAATATATCCTAAAGAATCCAATGAGTATTTATGAGGTAAAAGAACAACAATTTGATGCTATAATTGAAAAGTTAAAATTTAATATCAATAATTTATATAACATAAAAGAAAAAAGATATTTAAATATCAAGTCTAGTTATATTTTTAAAGAGCCAAGCAAATTAATTACTGAAAAAACAAATAAGTATTTACAAGTTCTTTCTAAACTTGAAGCATTGTCACCACTTTTAACTATAAAAAGAGGATATTCAATAACTAAGAAGAACGGTAGGGTTATTACAAGCAAAAAAGATGTAAAAAAAGATGACAAAATTACAATAGAATTAAATGATGGTATTGTTGATAGTATAGTTTTATAAAAAGGAGATAAGTATGGAAGCAAAAAAAGAATTAAGTTTTGAAGAAAATTTAGAAAAATTAGAAATAATAGTAAAAAAATTAGAAAATGGGGATATTCCTTTAGATGATGCAATAAATGAATTTAATGAGGCAATGAAGATAGCAAAGATTTGTGATACAAAACTTAAAAATGCTGAAGATTCATTAAATAAGATAGTAAAAGAAGATGGAAGTATCGAAAATTTTAGCATTGAAAGCGATTAAGCTTTCTTTTTTTTGAGTTTTATGGTATAATATGCATATTTAAAGGGGGATTTGTCATGGAAATTATACATCTAAATTTAGATGAGTGCAATTGTGAAGAGTTAATTAATGCTATTAACAACAATAATAAATATTTAAACTTAATCGGAAAAGAAATAGATGATATAAATGCAGAAAACAAACAGGTAAATATAGAAGAAAAAGATGAGGATATTGTATGTTTTAAACAAGTATCTGAAGATGAATCAAAACAAGAGAATAATATCAGTATAGATGAATCTGTTGATTACTATTACGAGATGGTTGAGGATGTTGAATCTAGTTATGATGCCTCTTTCTATGAAAATATGAAAGAAGCGTTACCATGTAAAAACAGTATGCACTATGATGACATCCTTTTTAGTATTCAATTACGATTACTAAAAAATATCAAAGAAATAGAGGAATTTCTAAAAGAAGAGAAAGATGCAATAGACAAAGATGATTTAGTTGATTTAAAAAAAGAAATAGAAGATAATAGTCAAAAAATTGATGCTATTAAAATGATTAAAAACAATTCAAATAATTCTGATTTTATTGATACTGCAGAAAATAACTTTATTTTTGTACCTACTTCTAGTGGGAATATTAGAATTCTTGACGAATTAGAAAATATAGACTGTGAATACTTGGACGGTTTTAAATCACTTATTAGTTCAATCAAAGATGGTAGTTTTAAAAATGTTAAAAGATTTAAAACCGTAAATAATAAAAATTCTGGTGTAAGTGAGGTAAAAGATTATAAAATTAGAGTGGTGTTTGATCAACTTGGACCACATGAATATGCTCTTATAACAGCTTTTATCAAAAAGTCTGATAACGATTTAGGGTATTTAAAATCACTTAATTCTAAAATCAAAAACTACAAAAATATCAAAGATAAATTAAAACAAAATCTAGAAAATAGTGAATTTTTAAAATTACAAGAAGGATATGAAGCTCAATTAAATAGTATTTTTGAAACCAAATCAAGAGGTGTTCAATATTCTAAGAAGGAAAGTGATAAATAATGAATACTCTAGAAATAAAAAGTAAATTAGAGCAAGAAATAGATAAATTACTAGATATAGGATATAGTCAAAATGATTTAGCTATTTTCCTAAACAACTTTCTTGAAAATAATAATTTTAAAGGAATTTATAACATTGAAAACATCAATATCTCTGATTTTTTTGTTGCATATATGTTGTATCAATGTAATGATTTAGATTATCATCAATTAAAGGAAATAGCAAATGAAAGTGAAATTTTTAAAGAAAACATATCTCAGTTAAATTTTGACGAAACTGTTGATAAGATATATCATATTGCTACTACAAAATTATGTTATAATCGTAATAGGGTGGCCAATAATATTTTTAATACTGTGTTAGATATTGATTTAAAGAAAGATGATGGTTTAATAGAATTGATGCATCAGCATCTAGAAGAAACACTTACAACATTATCATTAATTTCTTCAATACTTGGACTAAAAAAACATAATAAAGTTGTTGAATTATTTTCTGATGTAGCGTCTGTTAGTAAACAACTAAAAAGATTTAACAAAAAAAAGACTGATACATCTGAGTGCGATTCACTAATGGAAGGATTTATTGATTATTGTAATTCAGTTGTTACAGAAGAAAAAAAGAAAAAGAAAAAAGTAAAAAAAGATTTAGTCTTTTATCAAAAACTAATTTCATGGTTAAATAAAGTTGAAGATAAACATGATCAAATAGATATCAGTCAAGAGATTTTAAAAATACCAAACAATGAAATTTTAACAACAGTACTAAAAGAAATATATAAACACAATCTCTTCTTATGTGAAGAAAAAAAAGAAGAATATGAAAAATTACTTAAGGACTCTAAAAAACACTATAAAAGAATACTAAAAAAACATA
Organism: bacterium; assembly: GCA_030531905.1. GTDB lineage: Bacteria > Bacillota_I > Bacilli_A > RF39 > UBA660 > UMGS995. Next base: position 9,708 of record JAUNMG010000008.1, read on the forward strand.
ATCTTAACGTAGATGACAAGGATCTAAATTTTCTTATAGATATAGATGAATTTGATAGTTGTTTAACCTTACTGGAAAAATTAAATATTAATGATGATACCACTGTCAAGATCTTACAAAAAACCAGTAAGGGAAAGATAGAAAAACTAATGAATTTTGTTAATTGTGGTTATATCAAAAAGGAATTATTAGTAAATTTTCCTAATTTATTTTACAATGATAATACTGATTTTTATGATTCGTTATGCAATAACATAGATTTGTTAAAATCTAAAAAAGTATCTGCTAGAGTTATCAATAATATGGATTACGTAGTCTTCTATCCTTCTTTAGAAAAATCAATTTCTCTTTTAGAAGATTATGACTATCTATCAGCTTTAAAAAAATCTTCGTCATATGAATTCTTAATTAGTAATAATCTTGAACAAAAGTTAAATATTATGGTAGAATTAGGTTACGGAGATAATTTAGAAGAAAATCTTTCTCTTTTAAAATTTCCAACTGATAAATATAAAAATCTTTTTATTCTAAGAGAAATGAATCTTCTTCCTGAGGATACAGAAACTTTATTAAATGTTTTAGATAAGAATTTAATAAATGATAAAGATTCATTTGATAATTATCTATTAGATATGGGAAAATATATAGATTTAGAAGATAATGCTAAAACAATAGACGAGTTCTTAGAACACCTAGATTTTAATAACAGTCAAAAAAGCGATTTAAAGTGTTACCATTTTGGAAATACCTTAATATCAAAAATCAAAGTTAAAAGAGAACTATCAAAAATTGATAGAGATACAATAACTAGTTTAGAACAATTTAAAGTCTTAACTAAAGATAAAATTCTAAATAATAGTGAATATTCTGATATTGTAGGAATCTTAACAAATAACAGCAAAGATTCTTCTAAAAATTTAGTTAAATAGTAATGAGGTAGTAGTATATGAAGTTGTTAGTTTATTTAGAAAAAGAAGAAAATAATCTTGATTATATTGTTGAAGAAGATGGAATTTTTATTTCTTCTAGTGTAAATTCAAGTTTAAAAGAAAAATATAATGATAACTATGTTAGTGAACTAGTAAGAAAAAATTATCGTGACAAAGGATATTTTTATAATAATAGTGATGTAGAAGCATGCTTTTTTGACAACTTAGAAGAGTTAAGAATAGTTATAGATGAAAATGTTAAACTTTCTGAAGTTGTTAGATTTATTAACAAAAATAAGGATAATTTTAAAAAAGTTACTTTTTCAATTCCTGAATCTAAATATGATGAACTAGATTCATTACTTAAACTTAACAATGATGAAAAATTGTCATTCCAGTTTGAAAATAATGATCGTGAAATTTCTGTTTATGAATTAAAAATGACTATTAATACTATAGATAGTATGACCAAAAATTTAGATGGTTTATCTGATTTAGAAAAGATAATGTATATATATGATAAAGTAAGAGATAAGGTTTACTGTGATGATTCATTAGATAAACAAGCATCTAGAGACTTATCCAAGGTATTATTAGGAGATAAGATCGTTTGTTTAGGTTATGCTCAAGTTTTTAATATTTTATTAAAAAAATTAAACATTAATAGTACTGTTGAAATTTTAATAAATAATAAAAATCCTAAAATTGGACATGCTAGAAATATAGTATGTATTAATGATTCTAAATACAATTTAAAAGATGCTTTATTACTTTTTGATTTAACTTATGATTCTAAAAAAGATACTGATGATAATTCGTTTTTAAATAGCTATCGTTTTTTCGCAAAACCTTTAAGTTTTTTTAAGAAATTAGATCATAATATATACAGTAGTGCAACTTTAAATTTCTTTGATAATGATAATTGGAGTGATAAAATAGTAGGGATGTCAGGTATTGATTCACTATCTTCAACTAACTTTTTACATACAATGAATAATTGTTATAGATTACTTGGTAAAAAAGCTAATATATTAAATTATATTAATTTGTCAAATCTAAGTATCAATTATAAAAGATGTATAGATGATTATCAAGAATTAGCTGATTGTTTTGAGAAAAAGTTAAGTAAAGATGACTTTACTAGATGTTTAATTAATGTAAGAAACTTTCAAAATGAAGAGGATAATCAAAAATATAAAAATGATTTTGATTCAATAGTAAACACTGTATATAATACATATAGAACTATAGCTAAAGATGATAGAGAAAGAAAGATATTAGAAATATTTGATTTAACTTTTAATGAGAAAAATGCTTTAGAAATTACTAAAAAGTACATGGAAGAAAAAGGTAAAACTAAGCAGAAAAAGAAAAACAACTAATTGGAAAATTTTGATTGATTTAAATTAAGAGAAGAAGCTAAGAATATTAATGTAGGAAGTTTTTATGAGGTGATTAAAATGAATTTTAAAAACAGACTACATAATTTATTTGTACTACTTCTTCTTTTTATTATGCCACTAAATGTATTTGCTTATTCAAATTATGTAATACCAGGTGGTGATACAGTTGGAATAGAAGTTAATTCGAAAGGAGTATTAATTGTTGGTTTTTATAAAGTAAAAGATTCGTATATAGCGAAAGATACTGGTTTTTTAGTAGGAGATAAAATCTTACAGTTAGATGGTAAAGATATAGATGATATTTCTTCTATGGTAGAAATTATTAATGCAACCACTACTAATACAGTAGAGTTTACTATTTCAAGAAATGATGAATTAAAGAAAATAAAACTAGATTTGGTAGAAGATAATGATGGTGTTTTAAAAACAGGAATTTATGTTAAAGATAAAATTACAGGTATAGGAACACTTACATACATAGATCCTGAAAGTAAAATATTTGGAGCCCTTGGACATGAAATAGATGAAAAGACAACAGCTAGTAAATTTGAGATAAAAGATGGTGTTATTTTTGGAGCAAGTGTTGTTGGTATTGAAAAAAGTAGTAACGGAAAAGCAGGTGAGAAAAACGCTAAATATGATAGAACTAAGGTGTTTGGAACCGTAACTGGAAATGAAATTTCAGGTATATTTGGATCGTATACTAGCGAAATAAGTAAAGATAATTTAATTGAAGTTGCAACTAAAGATGAAGTAAAACTAGGTAAAGCTACAATTAGAACCGTAATTGAAGGAAATAAAACTGAAGACTTTGAGATTGAATTAATTAATATTGATAAAAATAGTGATACTAAAAACCTTCTTTTTGAAATAAAAGATGAACGTCTTTTAAATAAAACTGGAGGTATAGTACAGGGAATGAGTGGTTCACCAATTATTCAGAATAATAAACTTATAGGTGCTGTTACACATGTTATTGTAAATGATACAACAAAAGGATATGGTATATTTATTACTACGATGTTAAAAGAAGGAGAAAATTAAGAGACAAATTGTCTCTTTTTTGTATATATATTAAATTTTTTTAAATACTAATACTGGTGATATTATGAAAATAGATATATTAGAAGCAATAGACATTATTCCTAGAAGTGTTATATCATTAGTAGCGCTTTTTGCTGTTACAAAACTAATAGGTAAAAAACAAGTCTCAGAACTTAGTTTATTTGATTATGTTATAGGCATATCAATTGGTAACTTTACAGCAGAAATGGTAATGAGTATGGATAATCAATATATTAATGGGATAGTTGCAATGGTATCTTTTGGATTAGTATCTTATATAGTATCTCATTTAACAGCAAAAAGTATCACTTTAAGACGTTTTATTACAGGAACACCTACAATTATTATCGAAGATGGAAAAATTAATATAGACGGGATGGCTAAGGCTAAAATTGATATTAATGACTTATTGCAACAATGTCGTAATGCAGGATATTTTGATATTTCAGAGGTAAGTTATGCAATCATGGAAGTAAATGGAAAGATAAGTATTTTACCTAAAGTTGATTATCAAGTACCAAACTTACAAGATTTAAAAATAAAAAAAGAAAAAGAAAGTCTAACAAGTAATGTAATTATAGATGGTAACTTAATGATTCATAATTTAAAAAATAGTAATAAAAACTTAGAATGGTTAAATAAAGAGCTAGCAAAACAAGGACATACTAACTATAAAAATATTTTACTTGCAACTATTACAGGCAATACTTTAACAGTATATGAAAAACTAAGATTAAAACCTAAAAAAGTTCTAGAGTAGTAATTGCAAGCATCAAAGATTTAGTGTATAATAGTAAGCTATAAAAAAAGGAAGTTGATTATAATGAAAGTATGGACAAAAATAAAATTTAGAGAAGAAAATAAAGATATTAATCAGATAGCAACATCATTAGCAAGCTATATTTATAAAGATAATCCAATTAACGATGTTTATCATAAATGTAATGTTAGCTTAGAAGAAAGAGAAAAAATAGAAGTATATACTATAAATCGTATTGCAGGACTTTTAATTCTTTATTTTTCCAAAGATACTAAAAGAATTAATGATATTGTAAATAAATATAATTATAATTCAACAAAAAAAATAACCCCTGAATTAGAAGGTTATGTAGAAAAATAGGTAAGTTAGTATTACCTATTTTTTTTAAATATAGATTAAAACACTTAAAAATCCTAAAAGCATAACTATTGCTAAAAATAAAGACATATATTTGACAAATTTCTTTGACATTATTATCACCTCACATTAATTATAAATTATTTGTCTTAAAAAGTCTATAAAAAACAAGTCTTTTCCTAATAGCTAAATAATAAAATATCTTAGGTGATAGATTGATGAAAACTATAAAAATAAAGACTAAACTAAAGAATAAACTATTATTTAAATTATTAATAATTACAATTATATCAATATTATTAGGACTTTTATATATGGCAATTATATCTAAGACTGATAGAAATATAGTTAAAACAAGCCTTGCTACTTTCTTTAAAAGTTTAGATAAATTAGACTATAAAAGTGCTTTTATTAACTGTTTAGCATCAAATACTATTTATATAGCACTAATTTGGTTATTAGGAATATCAATATTAGGTATTCCTATAATAATTATAATCTTAATCTTAAAAAGTTTTACTATAGGTTTTACAATTAGTAGTATTTTATATTTTTATAAGTTTAAAGGTTTAATTATAGCTATAATCTATATAATTCCTTTATTAATTAATTTATTCGCTATTATTTATTTAAGTTATTATGCAATTATGTTTTCTAAAAATCTAATTGCACTACTATTTTTTAAAAAGACTATTAATTTTCATAATGTAATGAGACGTTATTTAAAAATACTACTTACTTGTGTGATTTTTATATTAATAAGTTCTATTATTGAAATATATTTAGTACCAAGTATTTTAAAACTTTTACAAATATAAATTATTAGTGTATAATACATCTAGGTGATGTTTATGACAAAAGTAATAGTTGGTATTTCTGGTGGAGTTGATTCTTCTGTTGCGGCATACTTATTAAAGAAACAAGGATATGAAGTAGAAGGATTATTTATGCGTAATTGGGATTCTTTAATGAATAATGATATTTTAGGGAATCCTACTTTACAAAATCAAAATATTTGTCCTCAAGAACAAGATTATAACGATGCAGTTGCTGTATGCAAAAAGCTAGATATTCCTCTACATAGAATTGATTTTGTTAAAGAGTATTGGGATTATGTCTTTACTTATTTTTTAGATGAATTAAAGAAGGGGAGAACACCTAATCCTGATATAATGTGTAATAAGTATATCAAGTTTGATTACTTTGTCAAAGAAGCAAAACGTTTGGGTGCTGATTATATCGCAACAGGGCATTATGCTAAAATGGAAGATGGTTATTTAAAAAGAGCAAAAGATTCTAATAAAGATCAAACTTATTTTTTATCACAATTAAATAAAGAACAATTATCTAACGTTCTGTTTCCTCTAGGTGACATTGAAAAAAAAGAAGTAAGACTTCTTGCTAAAGAGTTAGATTTAGTTACGGCTAATAAAAAAGACTCTACTGGTATATGTTTTATTGGAGAAAGAAACTTTAAGAATTTCTTAAAAAACTATTTACCTGCTATGCCTGGAGATGTTGTTGATATCGCAACAAATAAAAAGGTAGGAGAACATATTGGATTAATGTATTATACAATAGGGCAGAGAAAAGGATTAGATATTGGTGGTAGTAAAGATAAAATGTTTGTTGTTGGAAAAGATTTAACAAAAAATATTTTATATGTGTCTTTTGGAGATAATGAATACTTATATTCAGATAGTTGTTTAATTGATACAGTTAATTTTAATTGTGATTTAAGACCAACTAAATGTAGTGCTAAATTTAGATATAGACAGGATGATATTGATGTTAACTTAACCTATTTAGATGATGGAAACATCTTAGTAAAGTATGATCATGTTAAAGCTGTAACCCCAGGTCAAGCTTGTGTCTTATATAAGGATGATATTTGCCTAGGTGGAGGAATCATTAAAGAAATCTATAAGAATAATGAAAAAATTTGGTATTTATAGGCTAATAATTATAATAAATTTTTCTTTAAAAAACAAGTATGTAAAGTATTTTACATACTTTTTACTTGACTATTTACGTAAAGATGATAAAATTATGTTAGGAGGGTAAAGCAAGATGGAAAACTTAAACACAATCTTAACAGAATTAGGAATTAGTAAAGTAAGATTAGCAAAATATTTAGGAGTATCTCGTCAAATGTTATATAATTATTTAGCATTAAAATCATTAGACGAATGGCCAAAAGAAAAAGCTGTTAAACTTCTTAGTTTATTAAATATTTCTAATGAAGAAGAAATTAAAGAAATAGAAGTAACTGGAGAATATATTATGAATGTTGAATCCAGATTAAATGAAGGTGTAAAAAATACTGCTGATAAAGAAATATTAGCTGATTTAAAAGGATTTAATAAGAAAGAACAAGAAATATTATCTGACATAATTAACTTATTAAAAGAAAAACTTGCTACTGATAAAACAAAAGATACATATACTACATATTGTTATTTATATCAATTTTTACAATCAATGGATAACAATAAGGAATTAGAATATATTTTAGCATACATGTCAAAATCACTTGGATTTACTGATCCAATGGAATTTATTTATAATAGAGATCAACAATTTATTTTTGAAAGTATTATGTTTAGTGCAATGACACTATATAACAATGGTGGTTCATCAAGAACAAAAATAACTGATGCTCATAAGAGATTCGTTCAAGATATTGAACATAAGACAGAAGAAAAATTAAGTAGAACACAAGAATTAAATACTGCTAAGATACAAGCATTAAAAGAATTAGGATATACAGAAATAAATGAAAATAATGCTAAAGAGGTTTTAGAAAAAATAGCAGAAATTCAATCTAGGAAAGTATAGAAGTAACGTTTAAACGTTGCTTTTTTTCTTGTTTTGTGGTATAATATGCTAAGTTTATGAGGGTGGTTGTATGTTGAATATTAGTGACAATAATGAAATGTTATATCATTTCAGTGAAAAATTCAAAAATAGTAAATGTATGGAGTTTTTGACTCCAATTCTTGATAAATATAATAAACAGTTATCGTTAGTCCGTTTTAGTAAGCATTCATATTATACAAGGTTATTTGGAATAAAAATTAATTATTTTAAAAGTGAAGAAGATGGAACTAAAATAACAATTGAAGAAGATAATAATTATATTGGAAATCTTACTATTAATATTAATAAGTATAAAAATAACATAACTATAGTAGATAACTTACATTATTTTACTGATTTAGATAAGGATACAACAAAGGTAATTAGATTAGCAATTTCAAAAGATTCTACTAGTTATATTGAATACAGTGATTATAAAAATTATTATTCACCTAGAAGAGAATTAATTAAATTTAATAAACTTGTCATTGATTCAGCCGGTAATTTAATTGATTATTGTGATGAAAAATATAATGATAATACAAAATTAATGAAAACGAATAACCAAAAAATAAAACACAATAGTATAAGTATGTTATAGGAAGGAAAAAGAAATGGAGAAAGATTTTATTGAATTAGATCGAAAAATAAAAATTGAAGCTATTCTTAATCGAATAAAAAAAACAGATGCTAGAATAATACCAGAATTAGCAGTTCTTCTTAGTGAAATAGGTTTAGTTCAAATTCTTGAAGCAAGTCCTGCTTTTATAACATCTGGAATTGGATTTATTGCTATAAGCTATTATATGTTTACTAAAAATATGAGATGCGAAAAAATAATGTATCATAATGAGTGCTATCAAAATATACAGTCGTTATTACGAACTACCGATACTTATAGTGATTGTATTGAAACATATAATAACTATATTAATAAATATAATACTTTTCTAAATCAACTTGGAATTACTACACTGATGGAAGAAATAGTAATATTTCAAAAAATGTTAAATGATGGTTATTTATTTAAAGATAAAAAGGGTGGTTATAATAATTTAGATACTCCAAGCAGTACTTTTTCTTGCAAGTTTGAGCTAGATGAATTACTTGGTTGTAGAGTGTCAACAGGCACATATGTTTGTAGACATGTCTCAGCTTTATTGAATGATATTTTAAGTAACAATGATACAATTAATGAAAATAGTATTAAACCCTTGTATATGCGGTTAAAAATAGCAGAGGAAGAGAGTGGAGTAGTCTCTAATAATAAAAGACAAATAATACCAAATCATGCTGCAATATTATTTAAAGAAAACGACTATTATTTTGGTTATTGTCCAACTATGAACTGTTTTATTTCAATTGAAGAATATATAGAAGAAGCAAAAGTAACAAAAATTAAGGCTTATGATATTTCAGGTAAAAGCATTAAATATTATGGTGTTATTCCTGAAATTTATAATAACTTTAGAGATGATTATGGCCATCAAATAGAAGAAGATATTTTTTCAACTGAAAATTGTAATGGAAAATATAGTTTAAGAAATGATAGATTAAACAAATTATACTTATCATATTTAAAAGCACAGAAAAAAATCAGCAATTATGATAAAGAATCTTTTATGGAATTTTATATAAATACTATAGATAACTTAGAGAGTATGTCAGAAAATATCACTACAATGGTACCTAATAATAAAAAAGGCAAAGTAAAACAATTAATTATCAAATAGTGATCAATCTTTTTCTATTTTTAGAAGTTAACATAATATCAATTATAGGAAGTTTGATATAATAACAAGAAGTAGTATAATTATGAAGCTTAATATTAATAATAAAAATAGTTTTATATTATTTTATTTAAATTGTATATTTATATCATATAGTTGGTTATATATTCTTATTTATAATTAATAATCCATTTATATAAATTATTAAATTGATAAGTTCCTATATCATAGGATATTTTATAATTAACATTCAATAACTATGATTATATTGTTACTATACTATATAATATATACTAGAATGCATTCTAAGCAATTTAATTATCTATAGATGTATAATTATTCATTTAAATTTAAAATAAAGACATCCACTCACTCTCCTCTATTTATTTAAATAAAAACAAGTAGGGGAAGTGTATAATAAATTTAAATCTAGTTAACAATATAAGTGAGGAGGATTTAATTTATATGGATAAGAAAAGTAAAATTAAATGTAATGTAGAAAGTTGCAAACACCAAGATTCTGATAAATGTGAATGCAAATTAGATGAAATTCAAGTAAGTTGTGTTTGTGATAATGATGATTGTACATGCAGTGTCGATACAGTTTGTGATAGTTTTGATACTGATATAGAAGATAGTGAATAACTATTAACAAAAAAAGAGTAGAACCCCTCTACTCTTTTTAGTTTACTTTAATTCTTCTAAGATACTCTTCCCTATTTCAGGTGCCCTAACTTCAAAGTTTTCAGCTATAGTAGCACCAATATCTGCTAATGTATCAAGTTTAGGTAAAAGTTTAGGTTCAAGGAAACTTCTACTATAGAATATTACTGGTACATTTTCTCTTGTATGGTCACATCCTTCAAAAGTAGGATCATTTCCATGATCTGCAGTTATTATTAATAAATCATCTAGTTCTAACTTATTTGTAATCATAGGTATTTCTACATCTAATTCTTCTAACGATTTAGCATAACCTTCAACATCTCTTGTGTGACCATATAAACTATCAAAATCAGCTAAATTAGCCATACATAAACCAGTAAAGTTTTTATCCATAATATCAGTTAATTTATTAATAGCTTCCATATTATTAGTAGCTTTAATACTTTTATTAATACCAGTACCATCAAATATATCGTTTATTTTACCTATTGCTATAACATTATAATTATTTTCAGCTAAACTATCTAAAATCGTCTTTTTAGGAGGTTTTACAGCATAATCTTTTCTACCGCTATTAGAAAAACGATAGTGGCCATTACTTCCTAAGAAAGGTCTTGCTATTACCCTACCTACTCTCCAATCTTCACGAAGAGTAATTGCTCTTATTTTTTCACAGTAACTATATAATACAGATACTGGAATAACGTCTTCATGAGCTGCAACTTGTAAGTCAGAATCAGCTGATGTATATACAATTAAAGAACCATAATTAAGTTGTCTTTCACCTAATTCTTTAATAATATCATCATTGTTACAACATTTATTACCGATAACTCTTCTTCCAGTAACACTTTCTATTTGATCAAGCAACTCTGTAGGAAAACCATTATTGAAAGTTTTAAACTCTATATCATTAGTAATTCCCATCATTTCATAATGTCCATTTAAGGTATCTTTACCAGCATTATTTGGTTCTGCTATAGTATAATAGGCATCTACATTATCATTTTCATTCATGTTAATTGTATCTAAAAAACCAATCTTCTTTAGATTTGGAATAAATAAATCAGTATTTTCTTTAATATGTTTTAAAGTATTACAACCTATATCACCATATTTAGATGCGTCTTTAGCTTCACCTACTCCAACTGAATCTAAAACAACTAAAAATACTCTCTTAAATTTCATTACAATACACCTCATTAATTAATATAATATATTCTATCATAGCAACTAGTTTGTAGTCAAATTATACATCCTTATGTTCTCTAGGATGATATGTCTCATAATCACTTTTTACTTTATTATCACTAATATGAGTATATATCCTAGTAGTAGCAATATCAGAATGACCTAATAGTTCTTGAATACTTCTTAAATCAGCACCTTTTTCAAGTAAATGTGTCGCAAAAGAATGTCTTAAAGTATGAGGATGAATATCTTCATCTAAATCTTGATTTCTTAAAATAGTCTTCAAATTTTTGAAGAAGCCAACTCTTGTCATCCTTTTTCCATGATTATTTAAAAACAAAGCGTCAGTATGTTCTTTTTTTAACATAGAAGGTCTAATTTCTAGATATTTATTTAAATAGTACATACTGTATTCTCCAACAGGAACAATTCGGTCCTTACTACCTTTACCAGTGATTCTAATAATACAATTAGTAAAATCAATACTATGAACATCTAGGCTAATTAATTCAGATACTCTAAGACCAGATCCATACATTAATTCAAGCATTGCTTTATTCCTATAATCAAAATTAGTTTTAAGATTAATATCAAGTAGTTTATCTACATCTTCAACACTTAAAGCCTTAGGAAGAGATTTTCTTAATTTTGGTCTAGAAATTCCTTCACTTACATCTTTATCTAAATAATTAGCTTTTAATAGATAAGAATGAAAATTCTTAATAACAGTTAAATTATGCGCAATAGTAGAAGTCATTTCTTTAATATCGTTTCTATAACGTAAATAAGCCTCTATATCGATAGTTTTTATATTTTCTACTGTAGTTATACCAATTGATGCTAAAAACTCTTTATATGTCTTTAAATCATATTCATATGAAGCTTTAGAATTATTAGAAAGACCCTTTTCAAAAATACAATAATTAATAAATTCATCTATTGCTTTAGAAATATCCATACTTATCACCTATATATATTATAGACTATTTAGAAATATTTTTCAAAAATTGACGAAACAATAATCATTTAGTAAAATATATCTAGGTGATTTGTATGGATAATACCCCTTTAGCAGTAAAACTTTCTCCTAAAACACTAAATGATGTAATAGGACAAAGTAACTTAATAGGCAAAAACAAAATATTAACTAATTTAGTAAAAAATAAAAAAATATTTTCAATGATTTTATATGGTAAACCAGGTATAGGAAAGACTTCTATCACTAAAGCTTTGGTAAATGATTTAGAATGTAAGTATAGATTTTTAAATGCTACTATAAATAATAAGAAAGATTTAGAAATAGTAATTGAAGAAGCTAAAATGTATGGTGGAATTGTTTTAATAATGGATGAAATTCATAGAATGAATAAAGATAAACAAGATTTATTATTACCTCAACTTGAAAGTGGTTTAATTACTTTAATAGGTATGACTACATCAAATCCATATCACTCTATAAATCCTGCTATTAGAAGTAGATGTCAATTATTTGAACTAGAACCATTAGAAGAAAAAGATATAATTAAAGCTTTGAAAAAAGCTATAAAACACCCTGATTTAGATGGAATAAAGATAGATAATAAATCTATTGAATTAATTGCTAAACTATCTGGATCTGATTTAAGGTATGCTTATAATTTACTTGAAATAGCTTTCTACTCTACTGATGATAAAACAGTAACAGCAGAAAAAATTAAATCAATTAATAGTAAACCAGTATTCTTTTCTGATAAGAATGGTGATGGCCATTATGATGTATTATCAGGTCTTCAAAAATCAATAAGGGGAAGTGATGTAAATGCTTCTCTTCACTATCTAGCAAGATTAGTCTTAGAGGGTGATTTGGATTCAATCTACAGAAGACTTAGTGTTATAGCTTATGAAGATATAGGTCTTGCTAATCCTGCAATAGGTCCAAGATTGGATGCTGCTATAAATGCTTCAGAAAGAGTTGGGCTTCCAGAAGCAAGAATCCCTCTTGGAACTATAGTAACTGAAATGGCACTTTCTCCTAAAAGTAATACAGCACATACTGCTTTTGATGAGGCTTTAAAAGATGTAGAAGAAGGAAATGTAGGAACATTACCAAAACACTTAAGAACAGACTCTACAGACTATATTTACCCACATGATTATAAAGGAGCTTTTGTAGTACAGCAATACTTGCCAGATAAACTAAAAAATAAAAAATACTATCATCCTAAAGATATAGGATATGAAAAACAAATAAAAGAAACTTATGAGAAAATTGAAAAACTAATAGAAAAAGGCTAGTTATGTACGTAACTAGTCTCTTTTAATTCTTTATCCATTATACTTTTAATCCTATCAACATCAGTAAAAAACAAATTAAGTCCTTTTTCCTTTAATGAAAGAAGATACTTAAAATTAGATATAATTTCCCTTTCAACAGCGGTTGCTACTCTTATCTTTCTTCCTTCAATGGTATGTATACTTTTAATATATTTATAAGTAGTTGGAAAAGCATTTTGAATCAAAATAACTTGTTCTATACCAGCAATTTTTTTGATCATTATTGTTTTACAAGAACCATATTTTTTTCTTTTTACTTCAATTATTGGTTTATATTTATCAACTTTACTACTTAATGGTATAAACCACAAAATATTGTTATCTTCTATAGCTAAATATGAAGGACGAGAGTGTCCATTTTTATGATTTATCATCATACTTTTATCATTTATTAATTTAAAGAAATCGTCTTTTATGTGATATAAATAACCTGTTTTTATTGTCATATTACCCTCCTGTAGCTAAATATTATCATATGATACATTTGTTCGTCAATAAAAAATAAAAGAAACTATCTATATTTTTATAGATAGCTTTTCATTTACATCCAGGATCATTTATAATTCGCACCACCTGGAAGCGAATAACATTTCACGACTAGGATCATTTATAATTCGCACCACCTAGAAGCGAATAACATTTATTTGCATAATCAAATAACAGAATTAATATAATACATTTTCTTTTAAAAGTCAATCCTTGATTTTGCTACTTCTATTGCTGGACGGACAGCTTGTAATTCATAATTGGAAGTTTCATTATTTGAGGAAATATTTATTCCATCTCCATTAATATGCCATGAACCAATACTAATTGATGATGGGGTTTCAAGCCAATGTGCATATATTTTATCAGATGAAGATGAATATTTTGTGTTTTCCATTAAAAATTTACAGTTGCTCAATTGTTTTAACTCTCCTTGAATATTAGAACCTACGTTAACATTACATGCTGTCTCTACTTCTTGAGTAGTTAGTAGTCTTGCAGCATATCCATCATAACTAAAACTTGACCTTTTGACTACTCCCTGCTCATCAGTAATATCCCTTATTGCACTTTTTAAACTTACATTTTTCCATTGACTTGTTGTTGGTAGTTGTTTAATCGCTGTTATTGGGCCATTATCGTTACTTCCACTAGAATCATATGCATATGCAGTTGAATTAGATGCTACTCCTCCACTTACATTATTATAATAGATTAATACTGCTGTATTTGCATCAGTTGTAATCCCGTTTGTCATATCTGACACATAATAAAATCTTTCTGTTGTAGAGTCATATACTCCATCTCCATTGACATCACAGTCAAATGCATCTCCACTTGTTAGTACTTCTTTTGTTCCTAAGTTTCCATATGTTATTGTATCATTTAAAGCATATCCATCTGCTTGACAAAAAAAAGTTGTTTCTTCATTTGTACATGTTTCTGTATGAAGTGTTGTTGCTCTTTTACATAATTTTTCTGGTTCTTTTTCTTTTGTATTAGCACTTTCTACTACAATTTTACCATGATAATGTTTACCTAATACTTCATTGCCACTTTTTTCATCTATCCAGATTCTTATCGCAAAGTTTTTATTCCCACTAGGATTTAACGTATCTGAATTAATTACATATTCATTTGACTCAACACTATTTAATAAGAATGGAGTTCCACCGTTAATACTTACTTTTATATTTGCTTTAGGAAGTAGGTTATCTTGACATTTATCTTCATTAATCATATCTTGATCATCAATAATTTTTACTTTATAGGCTGCTGCCAAAGTTCCAGAATTAGTAATCCTAAAGCTATATGGATTTGTTTTTTGACCTTCTTCATCACTTGTTGGATATGCCCCATTTAAATTAATAATGTTTCCCATATCAGTAGATGAAGAATCAAAGTCTATTTTTAGAGTTCCTACAGTTAAAGTATTATATGACTCTTGCTTTTGAACAGTTGAAAATATCGCATATGCTGATGATATCATTACTATTGTAACAATAAATATTGAAACGATTGTAAACTTAACTTCTCTAGTAACAGCCTTTGATACTTGGTGCTTAACTTCTATGTTTTCATCTATATAGTGATTTTCATAATTATCTACTTTAATTTTTCTCTTGTTTCTAATAGTTTTACTTTGTTTTCCCATCATTGATTCCACGCTTTCCTAGTCTATAATATACAATTAGTATATCAAATTGTATTTATATCTTCAACGATTATTTAATAAAAAAACATCCAAATTTATTGGATATTAATCTTTCATATTAAAATATACATTTTGAACATCATCTAAATCTTCTAATTGTTCTACTAGTTCTAGAACTTTTTCTTTATGTTCATCATCTACTTCAACTTCCATGTTCGGAATATATGTTACTTCTGATTCTAAGAAATTATCTATGCCGATTTCAGTTAAAGCATCTTTTACTTTTAACATATCTTCTGCTGAAGTTGTTATATTAAAGTTTTCTCCATCATTATCAAAATCAAGTGCTCCATTATCTAATGCAGTTAGCATTACTTCATCTTCATCATAAGTATTTGGTATTACAATTGAGCCTTTTCTTTCAAAGATATAACTTACAGATCCATCTGTACCTAAATTCCCACCTTTTTTAGTAAAAGTACTTCTAACAAATGATGCTGTTCTATTTTTGTTATCAGTTAAACAGTCAACCATAACAGCAACGCCACTAGGACCATATCCTTCATATCTTATCTGGTCATAGTGTTCGTTTTCTCCTGCCCCTTTTGCTTTATCAATGGCTTTTTGAATATTATCTTTAGGCATGTTGGCAGCTTTTGCCTTTTCAACTACCATTCTTAAAGATGCATTTTGATCTGGATCTGGAGTTCCACTTTTAGCAGCTACGAATAATTCTTTTGCAATCTTTTGAAATACTTTACCACGAGCTGCATCAATTAGTCCTTTTTTTCTATGAATTGTTGCCCACTTTGAATGTCCACTCATCTTATTTCCTCCCTTAATACAAATTATATTACTATAATACCATATTTACCTACATTATTCTAGATTTAAAAAAGAAAAAATAGAAAAACTTTGTTTTCTATTTTCCTAACATATTTAATAAATTGATTTTAAACATATCACGTTCTGGATCAGTTTTTGATACCATAACACCCTTATATGTAGAAAGTTCTGCTCTATGACCTTCATCTAAAATACCTTCTGGAGTAATGTTAGTTAAAAGAATTACTTTCTTTTCAGTATATACTGTATAATGTAATCTTATTTCTCCATGTACTTTAGCAAATAATTCATCTGTAGGTAATTTTAATTCATAAGAGATAGTTTTTGCTTTTTCATCTTTAGAGATTTCTTCACCTAAGAAATTTCCTTTACGAAGTTCTGGATAGTAATTAAATGTTAATTTTTTGTATGCTAACATATTATACTTTCTAACAGATCTTTCTTTTTTTCTAAAATCATTTTCATCTAAATATTCAAATATATAAGAATTAGTTGTCATATATTCAACCCCCTAATTAATAACTAATTATTACTTTAACCCCTCATCTTTAAAGTATACATATTATACCATAAATTACTTATTTTGTCAATAAAATCAACTATCAAAATTATTTTGTGGTCGTTCTTGTTATTTCATTAGAATCTATTTTAGACATATTTTCAATTATCATATCAGCTAAGGCATCGTAATAATTTGCTTTAGAAATTTTTACATCTGGAGTATCTTCATCTACTACAGGAACTTCATCATTTACTGAATCATCTATATTATTATTATTATTTTGATTACTATTATAACCATTTCCTTGGTCTTCTTCATTTAATAACCAATCTGGTATTTCATCAGATGTTGATTGTTCTGGAGTTTCTTGAATCATACCTGCAGAGTTAGCAACGCTTTCATTATATGTTCTACTACTACCACTATACCCTCTAGATGTATTACGTACCTTTTGTTCAGATTTCTTAAACATATTTTTATATTCAATCGAATTAGTAATATTTCTATTATCTAAATTGTAAAGATTAGCATCACTTAGTTCTTCTATTGCTAAATCTTTAATCTTTGTATATGTTATATCTTCATCTAAATCAACACTGTAAGAATTAGCATAATCACTAATAGAATCTATGTAATCTGATACCATTACTCCATTACCTATGTCTGTTATTTTTGCTGCATCTTCTTCAGAAAGTTTTAACTCACAATTAATATCTTGTGTTAATAAATTAAATGCTTTTATGATAGGTATAACTGATAACTTATAAGATTCAGTTTCAGAAATAGTACTTCCATTAAGAAAATCAGTGTATACAGCAGTATAAAATTCATTGGCTATTTTTTCTTTTGCTTCAAGATTATCACCATTTTTATTAAAGCGTATAATCATGTCTTCATAACCCTTATAGAAATCTTTTCCTGTTTCAGAGTTTATCATATCTTCTTTAAATGTTGGTTCAGTTAATACAACATATCCCATAACATCTTGTTCAATAGATGAAGAATAATTATTTTTTAATTCGTTAGCATCTAATTTACAATCATCAAATATTTTAATAGCCTCTTCACCAGTTATATTATTATATACCAAATAATCTGTCATAACTTCTTCCCAAGAATGAGCAAGACGAGTTCCATCACTTCCTAAATGTTTAGATGCTACTGTATCATTATAGAAATTAATGTAGCTCCATGCAGCTTGAACTGCTGTTTTCTTTGTCTCATTAATATTAGCATTTTCTAGTATATCATCAACTGAGTTAAAACTTTTTACTTCAACCTCAGTAGTAGATTCAGGTGTCATAATGGAAGTAGTTTCTATGCTTTCTGTAGTAGTGTTCTTTTTACCATTATATTTACCTAATTTATAAATACCATTTACTACTACTACTCCTCCTAAAAGTAATCCTACTCTAATAGCCCATTTTTTAACTTTTAAGCTATCTATTTTAAGATTATCAAGCTTTTTACTAACCTTATCACTTAATTTATCGTCATCTTCTTCTTCATATTCATCGTCTAATTCTTCTACTTCTTCTTCCTTATTAGACTTTTTTGAATTAAAATCTTCATTCATTTGTTCTTTTAACTCATTTAAATCTTCTACAACATCATACTTATTAGCTTCAAGCAAGTCTCCTAATTCACATTTATTATTTTTTAAATATTCACCTAATTTACTATAACCTTCTTCTAAAGATAAATTCTTAGGTACATTTCTATTATTTTGCTTATCATAATATACAATAAACATTTGTTTAATATCTTTTACAAGATAAAACTTTCTAATATCTTCAACATTAATATTTTCCATATAAAATCACTCCTATTTCTCTTTTTTATTTCCAGAATATACATAATTATCATTCAATAAATCTTGATCGTTATATACACTCCATTTACTTATTTTATTTATATTATTAATTGTTCTTGTTCTTTCTTTTTTATAACATACTTTTTTATAATTATCTTCTACTCTTGAAACACTTATTTTTTGTTCAGAAATAGAATAGTCTGGTATACCTTTTTGAATATAATCATTACAACCACTTCTTAAGTCTGTAACTAGATATATATTCTTACTAAATACATATTTATCATAATAATAACTAGGTCCATTAGAACATGTAGCTCCACACTGCGAGTAATCAGCATCTATATATACATATCTAGTATTAATTGTATCATTTGGTGGTGTTTTTACATTTATTCTTCCTTTATATATCCAGTTATTATAACTACTTTGAGTGTCTTTCTTTAGTAAACCTACATCTTTATAATTGCTATTATTCTCTGTTCTATAATATTTATTATTTATTTTGACATAATCATAATTTCTACATACTGAAGCAATTACTTTTCCATTAGTTTTAAAAGCAAGACGCTTTGCTATATAGGTTTTAGTTGAAGAATCAATTCTTACATTAGAACTAGTAATTTTTGTCTCTTTTAAACAATCATTACTAGTACAAGTAATCTCATCTGTATCACAACTAACCTCACTTGGGTTTGACCAACTACTCCAGTTTGAAATTCTCTTTTCTTTTTTTACATATTCATATAAGTATTTATCACTATCATTACTACCTCGTTGTTCTATTTTTTCTTCATTATTATTATTGTCAT
>JAUNMG010000008.1:29103-52646 GCA_030531905.1 bacterium
TTACTATAACACCAATACAAATTATAATAATAGAAATTATTTTTGCTCTTTTCATTTGCTTTCCTTTCTATTCTTTTTTAATCTTCCTATTAAAAAAATAATTAGAATTAAACTTATTATTATTGTCATTATTATTATTTTCTTGTTTTATATCACATAAATATGTATTATCACAATAATCATAGTGACCTAATAAATAATTTTTGATTTTAGGTTGACTGTTGCCTTTTAAAATAATAGTTAAGCTATATTTTTCGTTATTTTTATTAATTTTAACTGTACTATTATTTAAGTCTATTCTTTTATCTATAGTTTCTATTAATTGTAATGTTTTTAAAGTGTTCAAGCTAACATCAGTACTACTTTGTTCTAATCTTTTTTCATCATAATATTTTAATGCTGCTACTTTTACTTTTAAAAATATTTGATCATATTCAATGTCTTTTTGTTTAGTTACAACCTTAACTTCTTTCTCTTTTGTTGATTTTTTATCATTATTATTAAAGAAAAGAACGTAAGTTAGAAAGCAAACAATTAATATAACTATTATTGCAATGAATAACTTAACCAATTTTTTTCGAAAATTATTTTTATCGTTTATTTCAGAATCATCTTCATCATCGTAACTATAATCGTAATTATAATTATCATTATCGTAAAAATCATTTCTAGTAATGAATTTTTCTGGTTCTTCTTCGGTGTTATCTAAATAATTATAATCATCAAGTAAATTATCAAATGAAGAAACTTCATCATAGTTGTAATTATCCTGAACTTGAAAATCTTCATCAAAGTCTAAGTCATCATCAAATTCTTCATTCATAGCCCTACCCCCTTAAGTGTCATATATAATAGCACAAAAGTCCTTAAAAGTCAAGCTTTTTTCTGAATCTAATAAATTTAGTTTTCATTATTTTTTTTCAATTTTACAATAGTACAACCGGGATTAAAATTATCCAGTTTAAAGTCCTTTACTTGTTTATTAGTTTTTAATTCTTCATGAACAGCCTTTTTCACTATTCCAGTACCAATTCCATGTATAATCATTAAGTCTTCTTCTTTTAAGAAATATTGGTCTCTTATAAAATCTCTAACTAAAATTTTTGCATATTGTCTGTCTATTCCATGTAAATCTATACTAGGATAATTATTATAGGTTTTCATTTTTGTTATACACTTCCATTACTTCTTCTAATTCTGGTATAGCAAGACGAGATCCTATTTTAGTAACTGATAAAGCAGAGGTTATAGAAGCTAATTTAATAACTTCTTTTAAGGAATAATAATTTTGAGAAAGAAAATACAAGAAAGACCCATGAAATATATCACCAGCACCAGTTGAATCTACTGCTTTTACTTTTAAACTAGGAATGATACAGTATCTTTCATCTATACATGTAAAACTACCATGTTCTTCTAATGTAATTATAATAATTTGTTTTTGATAAGTATTTTTAAGTATATTATAAACTTTTATTAATGATTCACTATTACTATAATCAATCTTCATATTAGCAAAAGATTCGGCAAAGTCCTTTGAACAAATAACATAATTAACTATTTGCCCCAAATTTACTACAGATTTATTAAATCGCCCGGCATCTAAAACACTAATTGCTTTTGGATTTCTTAAAATAACCTCCTTAGCTGTTAAAAAGTGTTCACCATCAACCAAAATAAAATTAGCATCTGTAATTTCTATTGGATTATCAAGAGATTCTATCTCTTTTTTCTTTGTTGTTAAAATTGTTCTTGAACCGTTGTTTATGTTGCTCATAATAAAGCTTGTATCCGTATCAGTTGAGGAATTTTTTTCTACATACTCAGTATTTACACCAATTGTATTAAGTTCTTTTATTATTTGTTGGCCGTAGTAATCATTACCAACAACACCAACAAATGAAACATCATTCTTCCATTTTCCTAATAAATAACTTGCATTACAAGCAGGTCCTCCACCACATTCAATCTTTTTCTTAATCCTTTGCTTTTTATTTTCTATTGGATAAATTTCTACTGGAAGCGTAATATCATAAGTAGCATGTCCAACACACACAAATTTCATTTATCATCACCCTACTCCAATTATAAACAAAAAATAAAAAAAAAGCTAGATATAGCCTTAATTATAAATAAAAATTACTCTTCCATTATCCATTCTTGAAAATACTTAACCTTAGAATGACAATAATCGCATTCTTTCTTAGTAATATCAATAGATGCTCCACAATTATGACATCTTATAACATTTATATTATCTTTTAAACTTACAGAATCATTTACTCTTTTTAGTAAATAAGTATCAGTTATATATTTAGATCTAAACTTATTATTCTTCAAGCTAACAATTCTTACATAAGCTTTTACTGATACATATAAGTTATCGTCTTTTAAAAATTCTTCATAACTATCAAAATCTAAAATATCATAATCAACAATATTTGGATTATTGTAGTAGTATTTATTTGCTACTTCATAATTTAAATTATTAAAAAATTCTTTTTTCTCTATTTTAGTTCTATTGAAAAAATCTATTTGTTTTTGATTTTCTCTATCTTTATAGTTTTTTATTGGACTAAGTATAATATAAGCATCAATTATATAAAAGAAATAATAAAAAACTAGTGACAAAATTACTCCATAGATGAAAATCTTAGATATATCATATGAATTAAAAGTACGTGAAGTTAGTTTGATAAAAAGAAAAGAAAGTAATAAACTGGCTAAAACATCAATTAAAGCCGTTATTAATCTATATGTTGAATTTTTTAAAACTCTATCATAATAATATTTACTTCCCATATCTTTATCAACATAATCAATATTGAAATAAGTTCCACAATATGGACAGCCATTAATAAAATCTTTTAATTTTGAATGCATTCCACAATTAGGACAACTATAATCTTTATTTTCACAATCATCAGAAATAAATGTATATTTCATTCTAGTATCGAATTTGATTTCTTCATGTTCTAATTTATCTTTAATATAATATCTCTTCTTACATCTTATTCCTTTAATAATATCATTGTTATTTATGTTATTGGTATCATATTCTAATACTTGATCACCGACTATATAACTTGTTTTTATATTAACGCCAAGTTTTTTCAAATTTTCTTCATGAGATTTTTCAGATATTAATGACATTTTTTTGACTCCTATCTATTGTTATTATTATTGTTGTTGTTGTTATTGTTATTAGATGATGATCCACCACTAGAACCGCCAGATGATGATGGTGTATAATGTGGTATTATTTTAAATGTATCATTGCTCATTATGATACCATCAATAGAAATAGATGTTTTGCTTGCTGTTAATACAGTAGCATTTTCAATATCATTGTTAACTACTAGTACAATACCTTGTTCTCCACATCTAACAATTCCTTTTTTATTTTCTTCTAAAAATGTATAGATTTGATCTAAATCTTTTTTAGTTAAGCTATAGTAGTTAGTTAAATCAATACATCTTTTCTTTCTTATTAATTCTGCATATGTAACTGGTTCTTTATTCATTTTTTTAACTCCTTATCTAAATAATAAAATTCAATATTTTGAAATGGCAAGTTAATTGCCTGAATATGATAATAGGCATTATTTTTTTGCTTCGTATAATGATAATCTCTTAAACTTGAAGTGGTAAAAAAGATATTATTAGTATTAGTAGAAGAATACATATCTTTATACTCTTTTAGAAAACTTGATATATCATATCTGTAATAACCTTTTCTTGAAGAAGATATTTTATCTAGTACGCCTTTATATATTTGATGTGTAGAAATGTGTCTCTGTTTAGTCCTATTTTCATCTCCGTATGTCACTAATGATCCAGAAAGTAACATTATATATAATGAGTTATTTTCTGGATAATCTGATAGTTCATTTATAAGATTTTTTCTCATATAGATTTCTATTTTAGATTTAGGCGTAATATAAATAATATCTCTTGTTTTCTTTATGATTTGTGATTCTAATTTATAATCCATCCCATCTACACTTAAAATAAATGAATTATCATCATAAATATATTTTAAATTAGAATCACTATTAATTATATCTTCTAGTAGTGGATAGTCGTTGTTAGGTTTTTTTTCAGGCATATATTTACTGGCATCTTCTAATCTCATTTTTGAAATGTATTGATAGACGAATTCATCGTTATAAATATCCTTTAAGTAATTCCTGTCTTTATACATTTCCTGTTGTAATTTACAGGTATAACTTTTGTTAGTATTATAATTATTTTTTACAAAAGGACAGCCAGTTTTACATAAGTATAAGTAGCCACAATTCTTACAATCTTCATTAAAACTTTCAAGATTATGATTTTTAAAAATCTTTAGATATGCTGTATTAAGAATTTCTTCAACTGAATTATTATAAATATTACCATAATAGTAATTAGGATTTTTTTGACCTCTAACGCAGGAATAGATGTCACCATTTTTTTCTAATAAGAAAAACTTTTCACCACAATTGTCACAATTTGAACAATAATCTGGTCCAAATTCGTCAAACCAAGCTCCATTTACGCCAGAATCTAAATCAGTTCCATCAAAAGCTTTATGCATTCTTTTATAAAAGTTCACTTGTTCATCTTCACTAATATGGTGTAAAACCCCATTTGAATTATAGTCAAAGCCAATCATAAAATTAAAATCATTCATATCCAGGCAGGTATTATAATTCAAATATTTAATATCTTCAATTATTTCATCAGTATGAATATAATGCTCTTTAAATATTGTCGCAGAAACCTTCTTTTTATTTGGAATGTCTTCCATTAATTTTATATTTTTCAAAATTTTATCTAAAGTTTTTTTACCACCTTTAGTAACTCTATATTCGTCATGCATTGAAAGTGGTAGATCAAGACTTCCTGATATAGACACATTAAATTCTTTTATTGTATCTATATGTTTATCTATTCCATATAAATTAGTTTTTATATGAGGTCTCCCTATTTTAAAACCTGCATTTGTAATTAACTCTTTATTTTCATCGTAATATGCATCTATGTATTTAATTAAATTATAGAAATCATCATGAGAAAGAGTCGTTACTTCTCCTCCATGAAGGGAAATATTAAAGAAAATAACATTTGCAGCCTTAAATTTTTTAATAGCATAATCTAGTGTTTCTAAAGAATCATGTTTCATAAATTCATCTTTGGTATTATCTTCTAAATAGCAATATTTACAAGCCATATTACAAGCCATTGTCGGTACATATAATAAGTGTATATATTTATTTTCCATTATAAAGCCTCCATCTAATTATAATAAATATCTAGTGAGACACTACTTGTTCTTGAAAAATTATACTCACTTGCTACTTCTACTGCTAAGTCATTATTTATTTCTTTATATGGCATCATTTTTGACAAAGTAAATGATATTTCTTCATCACCATCAATATATTTTAAATTAAATCGATTACCATCTTCTAATACGTCTATACTTTCAAGTTCTAAATAAACATCTTTAACTTTAGCATAAGTATGATATTTATTTACTTTTTGTTTCTGATATAGTAGCATAAACGAACTATATTCATATTTTGATCTATCTATGACAGTTCCATAGTCAATTTGGCCAAAATGTTTCACTGTAGTTGGACTTTCTTTAAATGCCCTTTCATTGACATAAGTATTACTAGGAATAGTTATAGAATCTAAATTATCGCATTGCCTAAATGCGGAAGACCCTATTTCCTTTAGATTACTATTTTCAGTTAATACTACTTCTTCTAAATTTGTATCTCCATAAAACGCATGTCCACCAATTCTTTCAACTTTATCAGGGATTGTTATCTTTTTTAAAGATGTACAATATTCAAAAGAATCTCCTCTAATTTCTTTTAAATTGCTTGATAATTTAACATTAGTTAGAGCTGATGCCTTATAGAATGTTTCTCCACCCATACATGTTAAAGTATCTGGTAGTTCTATTTTCTTAATTGATTTACAGTTATAAAATGATCCACCACCTAAATATTCTAAATTTTTAGGGATGTTTACAGAAACTAATTTAAAATCATTCTTAAAGGCTTGTCCTCTAATTTCAGTTATTGTATCTGGCAAAGTTACACTTTCTAAAAATGGCATGTTAGAAAATGCATTACCTCTAAGGCTAATTATTTTTTCATTTTTATACATTTCTGGAATAGTTACAGTTTTATAATTGTTCCAACCGAAAATATAAAATCTAACGGCATAACCATTATCTTGTTTTTCATACAGTATTTTTGGATCTTTAAAAATAATTAAAGGAACAATTATCGCAACTAAACTAAGAAAAATCCTTAGTAGTTTTAAATTATCATAAACTAAACTTTCCTTAGTAATCATTACAATATTAGTTATTTTTTCATCTGGTCTTGATTTTGATTCTTTTTTCAAATAACTCATTAAATCATATTTTAAACTCATCCTTAAAAATATAAATAAAACTATAAGGGCAATAATATATGTATAAACTGGAAAATGGAAGAAAATTAAAGAAACTGATATAAAAAGTAAAACTGCGAAAATAATACTTAATATAGTTTTTCTTTTTAATATTTCTTTAGGAATTAATTTACTGTTATTTTCGAAATTAGCTTTTTGAATTTCTTTATTAATAAATTCTTCTAATAATTTATCTTCAGATTTAGTATAAATGGGATCAAAATCAGTTGAAACAATTATCTCTTCTTTTTCTTGAATCTCTGTAATTTGTTTTTCTTCTACTTTAGCACCACAATTACCACAATATTTATAAGGAGGCTCTAATTTTTCACTGCATTTAGAACAAATTCCAACCTCAGTTTCAGTTTGATTTAAAGTATTTTTAGATATTATAGAGTTAAGGATTAATTTGTTTTTATCAGCTTTCTCTTTATTTATAGCAGTAAAAATTGGATATATCGTAAAAGCTCCTACAAACACTAAAATAAAATCAATCATTGCTATATATTCTGGATAAAAGAAATCAAAAAATAATAATACTCCTGCTCTTATCGCAAATAATATCCAAAATGTTTTTTTACTATTATTTTCAGATATGAGTTTAGAAAGTGGTAATAAAACAAATGTTGACATATGAATAGACATAAAAGCTTCCATTAGTATAGCTGAAAATATAGAAGAAGATTCAACTCCTGAACTTGCCAAAACTGAACTAGGAATTAAAAATAGACTCATTAATAATAAATAATTTTTATATTTTTTCATAAAATTTACCTCACATATAAACTATATTAATATCCTCTTCATTATAACATTATTTTATTTATTAAGATAGAGTTAATATATATTATTTAAACTATTATTAAAAAAAAGCTAAGATACTTTTATCTTAGCTTAATCTACCCAAATACTTTTTTGATTTAACTACTGCATTTCATTTTGTAAATTTGTTGGAACATTTAATGGAACACCATCAACTGTATGTACATGATCTATATATTTTTCTAATGTAGGAAATGCATTTTGAAGAAGTATAGCTGCATCTTCAGCTGCTATTTTCCTGATTATAATTGTATTACAAATTTAGAACTTATTGGTATAAACCATAAAATATCTTTATCTTTAATAGTAAAATAAGTTGGTCTTGTTTTACCTTTTTCATGATTATACATCTTAAAAACACTTTTGTTCTTTTATCTACTTTTACGTTCCTGATTTGATAGCGGCTTGTGCTGCTGCAAGACGTGCTACAGGAATTCTGTATGGACTACATGAAACATAAGTAAGTCCTACTCTATTACAAAAGTCGATTGTTTTTGGATCTCCCCCGTGTTCACCACATATTCCTAAACTGATGTCTTTTCTAACGGATTTTCCTTTATTTACAGCCATTTGTACAAGTGAACCTACACCTTCTTCATCTATTGTTGCAAAAGGGTCAGATTCAAAAATATTTTTGCTATAATAATCCTTTAAGAATTTAGAAGCATCATCTCTTGAAAAACCATAAGTTAATTGAGTTAAATCATTAGTACCAAAACTAAAGAATTCAGCTTCTTTTGCTATACTATCAGCAATTAGGCAAGCTCTAGGAAGTTCAATCATAGTACCAATCTTGTACTCAATATGAGAATTAGCATCATTAATTAATTTATCAGCTTCTTCTTTTATGATATTTTTAACATATTTTAACTCATTTACATCCCCAATTAATGGAATCATTATTTCAGGAGTTGCTTTAATATTTTCTTTTTCCAATAAAATCGCAGCTTCAATAACAGCTTTTGTTTGCATTACAGCAATTTCAGGATAAGTAACAGCAAGTCTACAACCACGATGTCCCATCATTGGATTAAATTCTTTTAATGACTCTATTCTTTGTTTTAACTCATCAAAAGAAAGTTTCAGAGCATGAGCAAGTTCATTGATATCTTTGTTCGTTTTTGGTAAAAATTCATGTAATGGTGGATCTAAAAATCTTATTGTAACATCGTATCCTTCCATTACTTTCATAAGATTATAAAAATCATCTCTTTGATATGGAAGAATATCGTTTAGAGCTTTTTCACGTTCTTCTTTAGTTGATGCTACTATCATTTTTCTAAAGTTAAAGATTCTAGTAGGTTCAAAGAACATGTGCTCTGTACGGCATAAACCAATTCCTTCGGCACCGAAATTTCTAGCAACTGTTGCTTCTTCTTTAGTGTCAGCATTTACTTTTACACCAAGAGTTCTAACTTCATCTGCCCAACTCATAAATGTTTCAAAATCTCCTGATATCTTAGCATCTTCTGTTTTAATAGAAGTTCCATAAACATTACCAGTTGAACCATCTAAACTAATAAAATCTCCCTCTTTAAAGGTTTCTGAAGATTCTGTTGTGATTGTTTTTTTAGCTTCATCTATAATTAAGTTACTGCAACCTGTAATACAACATTTACCCATACCACGAGCTACAACTGCAGCATGTGATGTCATACCACCATGAATTGTTAATATTCCTTGGGCGATATTCATTCCTTCAATATCTTCAGGAGAAGTTTCACGGCGAACTAGTAAGACTTTTTCTTCTCCAGCTTTATAAGCTTTTAAGGCATCACTAGCCGAAAAATAAAGTTTTCCTGTTGCTGCTCCAGGGGATGCTGCAAGTCCTTTAGCGATAACTTTAGCTTTCTTTAATTCTTCTTCATTAAAAACTGGGTGTAATAATTGATCTAAGCTTTTTGCTTCTACTCTTGTTAATGCAGTATCTTTATCAATTAATCCTTCGTTTACTAATGAAACAGCAATTTTAATAGCAGCTTGAGCAGTTCTCTTACCATTTCTTGTTTGAAGCATAAATAATTTTCCATTTTCAATAGTAAACTCCATATCTTGCATATCTTTATAATGATCTTCTAACACTTTACAAATACGTTCAAATTCACTGTAACATTCTGGCATAATATCTTTTAAAGTTTCAATACTTTGAGGTGTACGAATACCAGCAACTACATCCTCTCCTTGAGCATTTATTAAATATTCACCAAATAATTTCTTTTCTCCAGTTGCAGGATTTCTGGTAAATGCAACTCCTGTACCTGAGGTGTTTCCCATATTACCATAAACCATTTCTTGGACATTAACGGCTGTTCCCCAACTTGATGGAATATCATTTAACTTACGATATGTAATTGCTCGATCATTATTCCAACTTCTAAATACGGCTTTTACTGCTTCTAATAGTTGAAATTTAGGATCAGTTGGAAAATCAACTCCTGCATGTTTTTTATATTGCAACTTATATTCATTAATTATTTCTAATAAATCATCACTTGTTAAATCCGTATCATTAACAATATGTTTTTTCTCTTTAATAGTATCAAATAAATATTCAAAGTCTTCTTTAGGAAAACTCATAACAACGTCTGCAAACATCTGAATAAATCTACGATAAGAATCGTATGCAAAACGGAAATTATTAGTCTTTTTCGCAATGCTTTCACAAACTTCATCATTCATACCAAGATTTAAAATGGTATCCATCATTCCAGGCATTGATGCCCTTGCACCACTTCTAACTGATACTAGTAATGGATTTTCTAAATCTCCTAATTTCTTACCAGTTTTAGTTTCTAACTCTTCTAATTTTTCATATATTTCACTAACTATTTCACTACTTAAAGTTTCATTATCAGTATAATATTTAATACAAGCATCTGTTGATACTGTAAACCCTCTTGGAACAGGAAGATTTAACGCTGTCATTTCAGCAAGATTGGCTCCTTTTCCTCCTAGAGTATTACGCATATCTTTATTTCCTTCATTAAATGAATATACATATTTCATTAACATAACCTCCTCTTATTCTTATCTAATTATAACATAAAATAAATTATTTATATAATGAATCTTGTAACTTTTTATACTTTCTCAATTTTTCATAATAACATTTTGGACAAAGTGATTCATATGTAACTTCACTAAAGCCATCAATTGCTACTTTCTCTCCTGAAAATGTAAACTTTCCATTAACTTTTCTAGTATTAAAAATAGCTTTTCTTCCACACTTACAGATAGTTTTCATCTCTTCAATAGAATGAGCTATTTCTAAAAGTCTAGTTGAACCTTCAAACCCTTCTGTTCTAAAATCAGTACGAAGTCCATAACAAATGATTGGAATATCAAAATCAACTACTACTTGCATTAAATCTTCTACCTGACTTTTTGTAAGAAACTGTGCTTCGTCTATTAAAATACATGCTACATCTTTAATATTACTTTCTAAATATTTATAAACATTTTCATCTTCTAAAATGATATGGTCAACTTTTCTTTTTAAACCAATTCTAGATACTAAAAAATCGGCTCCTTTACTATCTATTCCTGGTTTTAGTATCAGCACTTTCATTCCTCGTTCTTCGTAGTTATTAGCTACTTGCAATAAAATTGCTGTTTTACCTGAGTTCATCGCTCCATATCTATAATATAGTTTTGCCATTACTTCTATCCTCCTTATATTAGTATAGGAAAAAGAAAAAAAATTTACAAGTAAAAAAGAAAAAAGAACTAATCTGTTCCTTTTATAAATGTCAACCTCTCTCTAACTATCAAGTATAATTAACAAGTGTTTTTAGCCTTTTTATAACCTTCTTTTCAATCCTTGAAATATAAGACTGAGAAATTCCTAGTTTTTCAGCAACTTCTTTTTGAGTAAGTTCTTCACGTCCCATAAGACCATATCTTAAAATAATAATATCTCTATCTCTTGGATTTAATCTCATAACTTCATTAAGCATAAGTTTTCTATCATTTTCTTCTTCTATTCCTTTTGTAACTATATCTTTATCTGTTCCTAAAACATCTTCTAGGTGAAGTTCATTTCCTTCAGAATCATATGAAAGTGAGGCATCAATACTAACTTCAGTCTTTAATTTCTTAGTCTTTCTCAAATACATTAATATCTCATTATCGATACAACGTGATGCATATGTTGCAAGTTTAATATTTTTTCCTCTAGAAAATGTATTAATTCCCTTTATTAATCCGATTGTACCTATACTTACTAAATCTTCTAAATCAACTCCTGTATTTTCGTACTTTTTAGAAAGAAACACTACTAATCTTAAATTATGTTCTATCAAAATATCTTTTGCTTTTTGGTCTCCATCTTCAAGTAATTCTAGATAAAAATCTTCTTTTTCTTTACTTAAAGGTTCTGGTAAAATATCAGTTGCGCCTACATAAAAAATATTTCCAACTTTCCTAAATAAACTTTTAATAAAATTAATAAATCTTTTCACTATAAATCCTCCTTAATTATATTTGGTAATATACAATTAGCTGTTCCTATTTTTATATTTTTCTTAGTATTTCCTATTAATAAATTCTTAAATTCCTTGTTATCAACTAAAACTTTATCCATTCTGTAACAAGGAATAACACCTGTAGAGTTGACTGTTTTATATGGAACATAAATTACTTTTTTACTTTTTATTGAAATTTTGTATTCATCTAAATTTATAAGAATTATTCCTCTTTTTTTGTAAGGATCAGTTAGAGTATTTCCTGTATCTAAATATCCTTTCAAATTATATTTATTCTTACTGATATAAATGGTAACGTCATGATAATTATTAACATCTATTTTATAGTTTTTATATTCTTTTATATATAGATAGACTATAATGGGAGAAAGTATCAGCATCACAATAAAGTTAATTGATAGTCCATTGGAAAAAAAGATTAATCCTTGATGTTTAGAAGAAAATGTATAATTAAGAAAATACATACATCCTCCTAAAAAGATACTTATTATGTAAAAATATAAATATGTTTTAAAGAAATTATTTTTGCCAAAAGTTGTTAAAATCATCATGATACTAATAATTATTTTAAGAATAAATAATTCTAAGGAGTTAATATTTAAAAATAAAAAGAAAATACTTCCTCCACCTATTAGACTTCCTAAAACAATTCTATAAAATTTAGGATGTTCTTTTAAGATGTATTTAGTTCCATAAAGTAATATAAAATCAAAGAAAACATTAATAAAGAATACTAAATCTAAGTAGACAGTCATTTCTATCACCAAGAAAAATATAGCATGAAAAAAACGACTAATTTGTCGTTTTATAATTCAAATTGAGAATTGTATAAATCAGCGTAGAAGCCGTTCTTTTTCATTAATTCCTCATGGTTTCCTTGTTCGATTATATTTCCTTCTCTCATTACTAGGATTACATCTGCATTTTTAATAGTTGATAATCTGTGAGCAATTATAAATGATGTTTTTCCCTCCGTTAATTTATCCATAGCTTTTTGAACTAATTCTTCTGTTCTAGTATCAACATTTGATGTAGCCTCATCCAAAATTAAGAATGGAGAATCTTCAATCATACCACGAGCAATTGTAAGTAGTTGTTTTTGCCCTGATGAGATACTTTCGTTATCAGCTAATGCAGTATCATAACCATCTGAAAGGGTTCTGATAAAATGATCAAGTCCTACAGTTTTACAAACTTTCTTGATACGTTTTTCATCTACATTGGTACGGTTATACATAATATTTTCTTTAATAGTACCATTAAATAACCATGTGTCTTGTAAAACCATTGTAAATAATGAATGAATATTTTCTCTAGTTAAATCTTTAATAGAGACTCCATCAATTTTGATATCACCATCTTTAATATCATAAAATTTCATAAGTAAGTTAACCATAGTTGTTTTTCCCGCTCCTGTTGGTCCTACTATTGCCACTTTTTGACCTGGTTTTACTTTAACACTAAAGTCTTTAATAGTTGGTTTATCATTGTTATCATATTTAAATACAACGTGATCAAATTCGATTTTTCCTTTGACTTTAGACTTATCTAAGACTTGACATTTTTCTTCTTTTAACATTTCTTCTTCATCAATAAATTCAAAAACACGTTCTGAAGCTGCTGCAGTTGATTGAAGTGAAGTCATGGCTTGAGCAATTTGAGAAAGTGGTGAAGTAAATAATCTAACATAAGAGATGAAAGCAACAATTACTCCAAAACTAATATAATCATTCAAAACAAGTAGTGCTCCAACAATACATACAGCCACATATCCGAAGTTACCAATAAAGTTCATCATTGGCATCATAAGTCCAGATAAGAATTGACTTTTTCTGTTAGCGTCATATAGTCCCTCATTTAAGTCATCAAACTTTTTATTTGACTCTTTTTGTCCATTGTATGCTTTTACAACATTAAGTCCAGAATAAACTTCTTCAATATGTCCATTTAATTCACCTAACTCTTTTTGTCTTTGAATAAAGTATTTTTGACTTTTTCCAAGAACCATAAACATAAAGATAAATCCAAATAGACTTGCACCTATTGCAGTTAAAGCCATAATCCAGTTTGTATAAAACATCATGATTATAGAACCAATGAATAAAGTTGTAGCACTAACTAAGGTTGCTAAAGACTGATTCATTGATTGAGCAATGGTATCAATATCGTTAGTTACACGAGATAAGATATCACCAATTGAATGATTATCAAAATATTTAAGTGGTAGTTTATTAATCTTAGTTGAAATTCTAGCTCTTAATCCTCTTGCAAAATTATTAGAAACTGTAGTCATTGAAATAGATTCAATATATGTAAATACAGCACTACAAATATATAAAATAGCAAGGAATAAAGAAATATCTTTAATACGCTCCATATTCATAGTTGGTTCTACTACTTTTTTAATACTCTTTGGCATTTCATCTAACTTTTTATAAAGCTTAGCAGCATTTTTCTTATCCATTGAAACTGTAGAAATAACTTTTAAAAACTTAATTTGATCATCTACTGTAATAAGTTGTTTATCTGTTTTAAAGTCAGATAGCATTACATGATAAATAGAATCTGGTAAACTAATATTTTTTTTATTAGTACTAGTTGAAGCTTTTAATAAAGCAATTTTATCACTTGTTGTAATTTCTACGTTTTTATAAGTAGTAGTTGGAAGTATTACATTTAAAATACTTTCAGGTAATGAAGTTATCATGTTAAGCATTTCTTGTTGATTAGTTTGATCAACACTCGCAAATTTTTCTTTAAATATAGCTTTATCTTCATCACTAATTAGAGAAGATGTCATAATTGTTACCATAGTGTTTTGGTCTAGTTTCATTTCTAAAACATTTGGTATAACCTCTTTCATTTTCTCTTCATTTAGGGAAGATGTTGTTTTAGTAATTATTTGTTTTAAATTTTTACTATTTATAACTAATCCTTCTGATATTTCATCAGTCAATTTACTTAATTTATTAGGTGCCATTATTGATAAAACAGAACCTAAGGCTGCTAAAAATAAAGCAATTATAATTAATACTTTAAATTTATTTAATTCTTTTGCTAGACGAAGCATTGAACCTTTAAAATCTTTAGCTTTTTCAAAGTTTCCTCCTGGTCCATGTCCACCTGGTCCTCTTCTAGGAGATTTAGTTACTTTTTCTTCTTCATTATTCATAATCTAATTCCTCCTTTGAAAGTTGTGAAAGTGCAATTTGCTTGTAAACATCACATGTTTTTAGTAATTCTTTATGAGTACCAATACCTACACATTTACCATTGTCCAAAACTAAGATTTGATCGGCATTCATAATTGTTCCAATTCTTTGGGCAACAATTAAATTAGTAGCATCTTTAGTATATTTCTTTAATTCTTGTCTTAGAATTTTATCAGTTTTATAGTCAAGTGCAGAGAAAGAATCATCAAAGATATAGATTTCTGGATCTCTTGCGATTGCTCGTGCAATTGCTAAACGTTGTTTTTGACCACCACTTACGTTAGTACCACCTTGAGCGATATGTGTATCATATTTGTGATCCATTTTTGAAACAAATTCTTCTGCTTGAGCTACTCTGATTGCATCTTTTACAGTTTTCTCAGTCTTTTCTTTGCCACTATCACCATACGTGATATTTGATTTAACAGTACCATTGAACATTACTGCCTTTTGTGGAATATAGCCTATCTTTTGATGCAAGAATTCTTGTTTGTAATCTTTTACATTAACGCCATCTACTAAAACTTCCCCACTTGTTGCATCATAAAATCTTGGTACTAAGTTAATTAAACTTGATTTACCTGAACCAGTTGATCCAATAAAAGCAACAGTTTCTCCTTTTTTAGCTTTAAATGAAATATTTTCAAGTAAATACTCCTCAGCATCAGGATACTTAAAGGAAACATTTTTAAATTCAACATAGCCTCTTAAGTCAGTTGTATCTTTATCTAGTTCTCCATCTTTAATAGTAATATCAGTATCTAACACTTCATTGATACGTTTAGCAGACACTTGAGCACGTGGTAGCATCATAAAGATCATTGCAAGCATCAAAAATGACATAATAATTTGCATAGCATATGATGAAAATACTACCATATCACCAAATAGAGCTATTTTATCAGCCATTAGAGCATTATCAATTAATTTTGCTCCTACGAAGTAAATTGATAAAGTTAAGAAATACATTACCAAGTACATGATTGGAGACATAATCGCAAATTTCTTTTGATTGAATAATTGTAAGTTTGTTAGTTTATTATTTACATCTTCAAACTTATCTTCTTGATATTTTTCAGCATTAAACGCTCTTACAACTCTAATACCAGTTAGATTTTCTCTTGTAACACCATTGATTGAATCTGTTAATTTTTGAACTATTTTAAATCTTGGCATTACAATAATTACTAAACTTGCGATAACAGAAAGTAATATCACTACAGCAATAGCTGTTATAATACTCCACTCTACACTCTTATTTAGAATTTTTGTTACTGCCCATATTGCTGTAATTGGCGCTTTAATAAGTAATTGTAGACCCATAGCTATTAACATTTCTATTTGTGTAACATCATTAGTTGTCCTAGTAATTAAACTATTAGTAGAAAATTGTTTTACTTCATGGATAGCTAACTCTTCTACTTTTGTAAATATCATCTTTCTCGTTCTTTTTGAAAAAGTCGCTGAAATAATTGATATTAAATAACCAACAATAATAGCGGCAATTAAACTACCAAAAGCACAAGCTAACATATAGCCACCATTTTCTAAAATAGCTTTCATACTACTTCCATCAGTTTGAACTAATTGTGTTATTTTAGACATATAGTCTGGCATCTTTAATTCTAACCATACTTGAAAAAAGATTAAAAGAAAACTAATTATAGCTAATAACCATTCTTTTTTCTTGAAAGTTTTTAATAATTTTAACATTTTACTTCATCCTTCCTAATTATTTCTTGTTTTTGTTTTCTTAAGGTAAAAACCTTAACTCTTTCTTTACATTTTGGACATTTAGCATACCTAAATCCTCTTTTAGGAGGAAGTGGCAATCTAAGAATTGTCTTACATTTATGACATTTTCTATAAATATAATCATTTCTATCTTTATAATTTCTAGAAATATTTTTAAAAGGTTTCTTTAATTTTTCCTTAATCTTATAGTACTTGTCATTTTCTTTTCTTCTTTTTTTAATATTCTTTGAAAAGAATCTAAAAATGATAATTATAAATAAAAGTAGTTCTAATCCCAACAAAACATAGCTATTTACAAACAAATCAATTATTATCAGGATAAAGTAGAACTTCATCAAATCTTTTTCTAATAAATCAGTACCATATCTATTTCTCATAAAATTATAAAACTTTTGATAATACTTCATATATACCTTCTTTCTTATTTATAAAATCCATAACAAATCATATCTAATTTTTTTAAATATATATCTTTAGTTTCTTCTTTTTTACCAGTACGTAGAGCATCTGCTATACAGAAAAATAAATTATGCATTAACACTAGAAAAACAAAATTCAAATCAGCATCTTTTATATTATAGGTAGAAATATAAGATTTAACTTCTTCAAATAAAAAATTTCCTTTATTTTCTATTTTTTCACGCTTCAAATTTAGAAATAAAAAGACGTTTCTGAAAAATGTTTTATATTTAATCTTGCCAATTCTTTTTAATAGTTCATCATAAAGATTAATAAAACTTTCTCTTAAGTCACCATTACTATTTATTAATTCTTTTTTGACTATTTCTATAAGATTAGAACTGTAAGAATCGAGGATGTATTCAAATAATTCTTCTTTTCCTTCAAAATACATGTAAAAGCTACCTCTAGAAATATTAGCATTATTAATTATTTTATTAATTGAGGCATCAAAAAAACTTGTATTTGAAAACTCATCTGTTGCTGCTTTAAGTAATTTTTGTCTTTTTTCTTCTGGTAAATTTAAAAAAGTTTTACTAGGCATACTATCACATTCCTTTTTCATATGACAAGCTGTCACATGCTACTACATTATATTATGACAAGTTGTCATATGTCAACACAAAAATTAAAAAAATACGTAAAACAACGTATTATTTTTTAGATAGTAAAACTCTTAGTGAATTAAGAATTGCGATAATTGAAACTCCAACATCTGCAAATACTGCTTGCCACATTGAAGAAACGCCTAAAGCTGTTAATAATAAAACAAGGATTTTAACTGCTATAGCAAAGATTATATTTTCTTTTACAATAAGCATTGTCTTTTTTGAAAGTTTTATTGCTGAAGGTATTTTTGATATTTCATCTGTCATAATAACTATATCTGCAGCTTCTATTGCACTGTCACTACCAACTCCACCCATAGCAATACCAATATCGGCCAGAGCTAATACTGGAGCATCATTAATTCCATCACCAACAAAAGCAAGTTTTCCTAAAGTATCATTTTGACTCATTAACTCTTCTACTTTACAAACTTTATCTTGTGGTAATAATTCTGTATAACACGAATCTAGTTTTAGCTTATAACTAACACTTTCTCCGACTTCTTTTTTATCACCAGTAAGCATAACAGTTTTCTTGATACCTGATTTCTTTAATAGATTTATAGCTTTATAAGTATCTTCTTTGATTTCATCTGAAATTACAATGTATCCTTTAAATTCTTTATTAACCGCAACATAAATAATTGTTCCAATATCATCTGATTTATCAAATTTAATTTTTTCTTTAGTTAGGAGTTTATCATTACCAACTAAAACATCATCTTCTTGAATTTTTGCATGAATTCCAAATCCTGCTAACTCCTCATGTTTAACTACTTTTGATAAATCAATATCTTTTTTATATTCTTCCTTTAAAGCTTTAGCAATTGGATGAGTAGAAAAAGCTTCTGCTGTTGTTGCAAAAGAAAGTAGTTTATCTTTACTAATACCAATAGCATTTATTTTTTGAACCTTAAAAACACCTTTTGTTAAAGTACCAGTTTTATCAAATACAACTGTTGAAACCTTAGAAAGCAATTCTAGATAATTACTACCTTTTATTAAAATACCTTTCTTAGATGCAGATCCAATTCCACTAAAGAAACTTAAAGGTATTGAAATAACTAAAGCACATGGACATGAAACAACTAGAAATGATAGTGCTCTATAAATCCAACTTGAGTAATTTTTATCAGTAAAAAATGGCACTGCTGTTGCTAAAAACAAAGCAATGATTACTACTATTGGTGTATAGTATTTTGCAAACTTAGAAATAAAATTTTCTGATTTTGATTTTCTACTACTTGCATTTTCTACTAAATCTAAGATTTTACTAACTGTAGAATTTTCAAATTTTTGAACTGTTTTTATCTTAAGCAATCCATTTAAATTGATACAACCACTTAAAACTTCCTCTCCTACTAAAACATCTTTAGGGATTACTTCTCCAGTTAAAGCTTTAGTATCTAAGCTAGAGTCTCCATCTATAACAATTCCATCAATAGGAATTTTTTCACCAGGTTTTACTAAGATGGTAGAACCTATTTCTACATCTTCAGGACTTACTTTTTGTATTTCATTTCCAATTAATAAATTAGTATAATCCGGTCTAATATCCATAAGAGACGCAATAGATTTACGTGATTTATTAACCGCATATGATTGGAATACTTCGCCTATTTGATAAAACAACATAACAGCAACCGCTTCTTCTAGCTCTCCAACAAAGAAAGCTCCAATTGTTGCTACTGCCATTAAAAAGTTTTCATCAAATACTTTTCCCCTTGTAATATTTCTAAAAGCCTTTTTTAAGATATCATAACCAACTAAAATATAACTAAGAATAAATAGTGTATTGTTAATCCAAATATTATCGACATTAATTATTAATCCTAATATAAATAAAATTAAT
The DNA here is from genome assembly GCA_030531905.1 of bacterium. Lineage (GTDB taxonomy): Bacteria > Bacillota_I > Bacilli_A > RF39 > UBA660 > UMGS995. Next base: position 48,752 of record JAUNMG010000008.1, read on the forward strand.
GCTATTATTATTTTTTGAATTCTTTTTTTCATAAACGTCTCCTAAATCTCACTTAAAGAAACATCAGGTTCTTCTTTTTTTATCACTTTTTTAAGATTAGAAAGTATTTCTCTTTCATTTTCTTCATCATAAGAGATTTCCATTTTTTGCATCATAAAATTTATAACTACACTAGAAATACCATCAATTTTTGTAATAGCTTCTTCTAACTCACGTGCACAATTAGCACAATCTAATCCTTCAATATTATATTTTTTCTTTTTCATAATTAACCTCTACCTTCTTTATGTTCTATATGCTCAATTGCTACTTCAATGACTTTTTTAACATGATCATCATCTAGCATATAATAAACTTCTTTACCCTCTTTTCTACATCTAACAATACCACTTCTTCTAAGTGTTCCTAATTGATGAGAAATAGATGATTTGCTCATATTTAAAACGTTTGCTATATCACAGACACACATTTCTTTCTTATCAAGAGCAAACAATATTTTAGTTCTAGTTGTATCACCTAAAATTTTAAAAAAATCAGCAATCTTATAAAATAGATCATCTTTTAACATTTCAGATGTAATCTTATCAACTACATCTTGATGAATAACATTACAATCACACACAAATTCATTTTTAGCCATATTATCACCTTTTATATTATATGTAATAGTTGAATACTTATTCAACCTATTAACATTATAGTTGAATGTTCATTCAATTGTCAAGATAAAACAAAAAAACTAGTTTACACTAGTCATCTATTTCATAATTCCATAATCCTAACTTTCCCTTTACAGGGATTTTAATATCATATTTAACTATATTTTCTAATTTCCAGGCATAACATCCTACTTTAGGACCTCTACCATATACTGTAGAATCTAAATTCAATAATTCTTTTTCAAACTCTTCATCTACTAAAATACAATCTGTTAGTTCCGCCTCACCTATTATTTTTCCCTTACTGTATGAAAGATCATAATTTTTAAATCTTTCTAACATATCAGATTCAGAACTCATACCAGCATGAATTAAAATCTTTCCTCGATAATTTAATTTCCAACTTCTAAATTCATACTTTTTATAACCATCAATTATTAGTGTTGCCCATGGTTCTTTTATTGTTAATGCTTTCATATATATTTACATCCTCCATAACATTAATTATAAAGTAAAGTTATAATTTATTCTAGATTAAATATATTTCTTTGATAGCTTTTATAATTATCTGCTTTTTTTAGTTAACACCTTTTGAAATATTTCTGTTTCTCTTCTATGTTCATCCGCAATGGCCATTTCCCTCTCACCAGCATAGCCAGATAATTTATTTGCTCTTTTACAACTTTGCTCATAATCATATGAAGTTGATTCAATAACCCCCCCCCTTTGGCACCACAATTGCTTATTTCAATTGGACTTATACTTTTTCTTTCCAAAGAATTGTTTGCTCCAAATTTATTATGATACATATATCCTAATATATAATTTGCTAAAGCATTATGTTCTAGCATAAAAATGAGCAATTGTCAAATTTGACCAAAAAAGAATATAAACCTCTTATATTCTTTTTTTATGTATATTTAATAAAATAGGACTATTTCTTTATAATTCTTTTAGTTTTTAACTTTGAGATTTTTTTATCTTCCATATCTTTTATTAAATTTTTCTATCTATGATAATGGTGTATTAGTCTTTCTTAAAACTTTTTCTGAATCTGTATTTTGTTCAAAACCTTGTCTATAAGTTTCAACATTTCTTATTTCATCATAACTAACAGTTCTTCCACTTAATAAATCAAATATTGATTCTCCTAATACGACATCTTGTTCTCCGAAATATAAATGTTTTATTACCGAATTTGCTATATAGCCTTTAAAAAAATAGACATCTAATTCTAAAGCCGTAGGCATTGGTTGATTTATATTTGATAGTGTTGGAATAGTAATATGCAAAGAATTCTTTTTCATTTCTGTTAAATATTTATGTGAATGACCATGTAATATTATTGGTGCTGTTGTTAGACGCATTTCACCAGCTTCAATACGATGATACAAATGAATTTTGTCATTTTTCAAATTAATTGCAGTATTATTATAGCCACCAATAACAATATCGTGTCTAAAATTATTACACATTTCTATTATATCCAAAGAGGCTGTGTTAAAGGCACTTATATCATGATCTCCAGCAACACTAAATGTTAAAATACTTTTATCTTGAGGATAATTTTTTATAAAATACTCTATTTGTTCATATAAATCGGATATTTTTTGTGTTCCTCTAGTAAATGTTCCATCTATAAGATCTCCACCACACAAAATAATATTTATACCATTTTTTATACAATAATTATATGCACGATCTATAAGATCAATTCTTTCTAATTTATTTCCAAAATGTAAATCTGATATTAATAAAAATTTCATACTATTTTCATTTGTATCAGTAATAATAGTTCTATCTTGTTTAGCATCCATATAATTTTTTAAATCTCGCATTGTTGAAATATTACCATACTTTATAGAACCATCAGAGTAATATTTTCTACTATGGCGTATACCTCTATTTTTTAATTTTAATAATTCATCATATAATTGACTAGATGAAATGTTAAGATTCTCACATATTTCTCTATTATTTTTTTCTACTTTCAATAATTGCAATAATTGAGTCGAATAATCAACACCTTCTATTTCTGGTTTTTGTTGTACCAACCTATTATCTTGTTCTACTAACTTAGGCAAATCTATTGAATCAGTATTCTCAGAACCTTTAGATAGTAATCTTTTCATCTTAGGAACTATAGTTCCATAATACTTTTCACTATTTTCTTTACTCCAATTTTTTTGTGGTGATGGATTATGTAAATCATTTCCAAATCTGGATCCGATAATTAACTTTTCATCAATAGACAATCCACATATCATATCATCAATTTGTTTTTCAGTATAATCACTAAAATATTCATATATTGTTTGTAATTTTCTTCCCATAATACCCCCCCCCTTCGGATGCTTCTTAAAGTTTAAAACTTTGAGATTCATCCATAAACATAGCGTATATACTATCATGTAAGTATAATTTTGTCAAATCTGACAAAATTGGAGATAGTGTTTCCAAAGTGTGGAGATTTGATAAAAAAGAAAACCAAAACTTTTATTATAAAAATTCTTAGACTCATTGCTATCATTTTATTTCTTCTTATCATAATGATAGTTGCAATAAAAAATGACACCTAATTCAATAGAATTAAATGTCTAACTTAATTAATTAGGGTAGACATTCAACTTAGTAAACTGAATGTTTCCTTTTTATATTATGCAAGATTTTATTGTAAATAATTAATATCTATACCTTCCTATCTTTTTATTAATCTATTAACCTTCTCTTTTGCTTTTTCAGGAGATTCAAAAATCATCGTTTCAAAATATTCAGATTGTAAATCATAAAAATACCTTTGTCTGCTTGCAATATTTTGTGGAATAATTATTTTATGAGTAGATTCAAATTCATCTGCTTTTGCATATGGAATTTGAGTGGTTTCATGGTTTTTTGCTTCTAAGTTTTGATATAAAACATAGTCAGCATTATGATTTGATCTGCTAACTGGAACATCATTTGATCCATGAATAATATCAATTTCATCACTATACTCATATGTTCCTAAATATACATATATTTCATCATCGGGAGTTATTTTGGTATTACAGACTGCAATATCAATTATCTTTTTATCCGTATATTTTTCAATATTCGTATTTCTTCCTGTTGTTTTTTCTTTCAGTAACTCTAATAAATTTAAATATTTTTTAATTTCTTCAGTTTCCTCTAATCTTTTAATTTCAACTTGAATCTCTAATATTTTATTTCTTTCTTTTTTTAATTGATTTACTTTT
>JAUNMG010000059.1 GCA_030531905.1 bacterium
CGGATTACCAGCATAAGTCAATTTATCTAAAACCGTAATGTGTTCAACTTCCGGATGGTGGTTAACAACATAGTGAACAAAGTTGGAGCCAATAAAACCGGCTCCTCCGGTAACAATAACATTCTTAAAAGTTTCCATAATAATTTAAATACCTTAAAGTAAATTACCTACACAAAAAATTAATCTACTCTATTTGTTATTAAACAAAAAGTACTATCCATATAGATACTACTCCAGGTAACTATTTAGCTACAATGTTAATATATGATACTTCTCACTTGTTTATAGTAGTTGTAAAAGAAAAACCTGTAATAGATACAGGCTGGCACACATATTACAACATTAGCGTTGAGAAGAAAAAAGTGCCCTTTACAGACACCAATTCAATGAAGTTTAATTATGTTGCTTAAACATTTTAACAAATGATCAAGCATAATACCATGCAAATTTTGAACTTTTCTGTCATATAGAGTAAAAATTTTCTATTAGTAAGGTTTGATCATAAGCATTCAATATCAGTACGTCCAGCCCCAAACTACCCTGGATCTTCTATACTAAGTAAGCAGTCAAAAGTCTAATAGAAAGTATTTTATCTTGCTCTTCTTAATTAATCTCATCCAAATTAAAATTATTCTATTTTCTTATCAGCATTTCTTGAAGAAAATCCTAAAAAGTAATGTTTCTATACCAACACCAGATATTGTAGAGTCTTTTCGTTAACTCATGTCTCTCAATTTTTCAATCCGTACTGTTATTGACTGCTTATAAGTGATAGATATGCAAATTAAAGACTATTTTTTAACGGTCTTAAATATTTTTGAAAAAATCCTGCGCAAAATAATATTGGCTTTCTCATTCCAAATTTAGTTAATTGAACCACTAATTTTTTCTTTCTACTATTTTCATATTTTAACTTCTCAGTATACCATGGAGTCTTTTTATAATATTCCAACCAAATATTTTTCATTGGGTGGTTACTGTTCTCAAACCAAGGTCTTATAGAATAGAAACTACTAGTATAGTGAATAATGACTGGATTTTTTTTTGCAAGATTAATTTCTCTATTTGAATAAAAATTACAGGGAGATCTATATAATTTTATTTCACTAAAAGTTAATTCATAGAAAATAGAAACAAGATTATATTGAGGAGGCAAAGGTAAAGTATCCTTACTTAAAATTGAATTAAGTGCTCCTTGGTCTCCTTGTTGAATTTTACCTTTTTTTCTAGAAATAAAGGATAACACTTTTTTTTCTATTTCTTTCTGTCTCCATCTTTCCAAATCAATAAGCATTATCCCCGAATTAAACATAATATCATTTTCAGATAATTCAATATTTTTTCTATAGTATTTACTAAAAGCATCTTTTAATGCAGAGATAGTTTTCCCTTTTAAATTTAAATTCCATAAATTTTTAATCGATGAAATGACTATAGTATCACAATCTAGATAAAGAACCCTCTTAATCTTTTTATTAAAAATATTTCCAACAAATAAACGAGAAAACTGGCTTAGGGATCCTCTATCCTTTTGAACTTCTATACCTAATCTATTAGATATAGACTCTACTGTGACCCACTTTATATCCGCATTTTTATATTTGTTTTCTATACCAAGAATTTTTTCTTTACTTAATTTTTTTATTCCACCATCAATGATATAAATATTAATTCTTTTTGCTTCGCGGTTATTATCAAGTAAAGAACATATAGACGTACCTAAAACTGATGAAAAACTATCATCAGCTGCATATACAATATTATAAATTTCCGACATATTAGTTCTCCTAAAATATTTAATTTAACTTATGATTAGAACTATAGCAAATT